>NZ_JBFLUG010000048.1:0-55013 GCF_041008525.1 Parafrankia sp. FMc2
GCCTGGCCGTCCTCGGATCCGTTGTCCTCAGGTACTACCGTGAGCACGGGCGTGCCTTCCCGACCGACGCGCCAACGTCGGCCTGACTGAGACCTCAACCTCGATCACCGGGAAGGTACGCCCTCCCAGCCGATCCACAGGTCTCAACCATTGCTCCACCGAGTACCGCAGGACCACCTGACGCCCACTCCCACCACACGGCGTTGATGTCACCAGCGCCACAACCGTTTACCGGGAAAGGTTCACTGGACGGCCATGGTTGCCGCACGCTTCGGCTACAACTGGGCAATCGAGCTCGGGCAGGCACACGAGTTGGGCACACCCCTGATCTCGCAGCAAAGACGAGTAGAAGCCCAAATTGACCTGCACAACAACAAGGTGGGGGCGAGGTACGGCGTCAACAGCGGGTGGAATTGGAACGACCCGAGAATCCGCGATGAACTTGCCAGAGTCGTCGACAGAGGCATCGACTACTTCAACTACCACAGCATAGAAGGATGACAGGAAAAATACTACCTGACAACAGAGAAAGGTAGATCAGCCGATGCCTGCATGATAATTTACCTGCCGAGCTGACAAAGTGCGGAGGGCCGGTGTGACCTGAAGCGAGCTTACACCGGCCGTCCGGAAGAAGATCTGACGACATGGTATGCGGCCACCCACACGGACACTGCCGGCAGCCGGCGACGCGCCCCAGGCCGAGCGGGAGCGACGGACCGTGGCCGGATTCGGCGCGGTTCGTCGAACAGTTGGCAGGGCGGGACGGCCGGCAGCGGCGCACGACCCACCGGTTCCACCCGCCGGGGCCGACGAGAAAGTGCGAGGAATTCGCAGGTACAGGTCGCTTCTTTCTGCACCGAAGCCGCATCCGATACTTCATGGGATCGTGACTACATGAGAATCGGGCACCACCACAACCACGGCGAAGAACACCATCACGGGCACGAGCACGGAGTGCCGCACGGGCACGGCGTTCCGTCCGAGCACGAATCCGCGCACAGGCGCGAAACCGTGCGCGGACACGACCATCCGCACGGGCACGAATCCCCACCCGGGCATCGGGCCGGCGCCGGCCACGGCCGCCGGGCAGCGGGCTGGCCGCGGCGGGTGGTCGCCCACCTCGCCCATCCGCACCACCACGACTCCATGGGCAGGGTGGACGCGGCGGCCGAGGCCTCCGCGGAAGGCCTGCGCGCGGTCTGGCTGTCGCTGGCGGTTCTCGGCTTGACGGCGGGCCTGCAACTCGTCGTCGTGCTCATGTCCGGCTCGGTGGCGCTGCTCGGCGACACCGTTCACAACGTCGCGGATGCGCTCACCGCTGTCCCGATCGCCGTGGCGTTCGTGCTGGGGCGGCGTCCGCCATCCCGCCGTTTCACCTACGGCCTCGGCCGCGCGGAGGATCTCGCCGGCGTGGCGGTGGTGCTGGTCGTCGCCGCGTCGGCGGGCCTCGCAGCGTACGAGGCGGTGGATCGCCTGGTGCATCCGCGCACCGTCTCGCACCTGCCTGCGGTCGCTCTCGCCGGGCTGATCGGTTTCGTCGGCAACGAGTGGGTGGCCCGACACCGGATCACGGTCGGCCGGCGCATCGGCTCGGCGGCCCTCGTCGCGGACGGCCTGCACGCCCGCACCGACGGCTTCACCTCCCTGGCGGTCCTGGCCGGCGCGGGTGGGCTGGCGCTGGGGTGGGAGCTGGCCGACCCGGTGGTCGGCATCCTGATCAGCGTCGCGATCGCCGCGGTGCTCCGGGACGCGGCCCGCGAGGTGTTCCGCCGGCTGATGGACGCGGTCGACCCGAGCCTGGTCGAGGCCGCCGAGCGGGCCCTGGCGTCGACGGGCGGCGTCCACGGGGTCGGTGCGGTACGCCTGCGCTGGGTCGGCCACGAGCTGCGCGGTGAGGCCGACATCGCCGTCTCCCCCGATCTCGGTGTCGTGCAGGCCCACGCCATCGCCGTGGACGCCGAGCACGCGCTCCTGCACGCCGTCCCCCGTCTGACAGCCGCGACGGTGCACACCGATCCGGCTCCGTCGCCGGATCACGATCGGCCGCACGCGGTACTGGCACACCATGCCCCGGCCTGAACCTCCTCGCCGGGTGCCAGGCCGCATTCGGGCAGGCGGCATCGTCGCGGGGATACGCCCTCCCCGGTGTCGTGGATTCGTGGCCGGGTGGGCTGCGGATACTCCGAAACGCCTTGATCCCCGAGTCCACCTGGGGTGAAATCCTTGACATGAAAGAGAATTTTGCCCGTATCGGCGAAGCCGCGGCACTCTTTGGCCTCGCACCTTCGACCCTGCGCTGGTGGGAACGGCAGGGCGTGGTCAGCCGACCCGGCCCCGGCGGCAGTCAGCGCCTGTACTGCGATCTCGACCTGCGCCGAATTGGGCTTGCCTATCTGTGCTGCATCACCGGCGGCATGCCACTCGAGAGCGCCGCGGTCGTGACGTCAACCGGGACCGACGCGGAATGCTGGCAGCGGACCGTGCGCGAGAAACTTTCCGATCTGGACCGGCAGATCGAGCGGATGAAGTCCGCCCGGGAATATCTCTCCGGCCTGCTGCGCTGCTCGGACGATGATCCAGTGCAATGCCCCTATCTCGACGCCGAGCTTCTCCTGCGCACCCCTCGGGGTCGCTTTCCCACCCAGGACCTGGTAAGCGCCGCGCGCAGCGCGGCCGCCGGGTCCGAGGGCCCGCCCCGACCGGTAGGGGCGGCCCGGCCAGGCGGGCCAGGCGGAGCCGACCACCCCGGCGCTGTCGGCGCACCAGTCCAGCCCGACACCCTCGGCGACACCCGGCAGTCCGCGACAGAACGGACACCGGTGTGCGCCTACTGCGCCGGGCCGCTGGCCCAGGCCTCCCGCGGCCGGCCACGCCAGTACTGCACACGCGCCTGCCAGCAGCAGGCCTACCGGGTACGCCGGCGGGAAGGCCGCGGCCAGGCAGGCGGCGACCGACCGGCCCGCCGTTCGCTGCCCGGCCACGCGGAAGGTCCGTCGAGACTGCGGGCGAGGCTGTCGTTCCGGCGGCGCCCGGATGGGCGCACCTCTCCCGGATGCTGAGATCCGGACGCGCGTCCGTGGCCGCGTCGATCCGGCCGGCGTACAGCGTGACGACCCGGTCGGCCTGGTACGGGCGGCGAGCCGGTACACGACCACGATGACAGCGCGCCGAGCCTCCTGGGCGTGCGCGGCGAGGGCTCCAGCGACGGCACGCTCCGGCACACCGCCCGCCTCGCCGACCGGCGAGACCACCTGAATGGCAGGGCGAAACACCGCCACCGAATCGCCGGAAACCATGAAGAGAGAATACGCCGGAGGTTGTATGACTTTCGGTCGAGAACTGTTTCGACACCGAGAACGACCACCTAGTTTCCGAGATAACCGCACCCTCCGGGGAAAGCGGGGACTCCGGATCCCGAAGGGAATATAATACCCAGCTCCGACGAGCCACGACAGGCGCTTGTCAAGCTTATCCATGGCGCCACAGCAACACAGGTACTGGGAATTTCCGCTCGACTGAAAATCACAGACAACATGAGGAGCTCCGGAGCGGAGTACACCGATCTCGCGGACATCCGCAAGATGCCGCCGCGATCTATGCTCCGGTTTCTCCGGGCGTTTGCCAGTATCGGTCTGGCCACCGAGAAAACACCCGGCAAATTCGCCCTCAGGGGTCGCGCCGACCTTACCCTCGACCGCGTGATTCCCCCTCACCATCCACGGGAGTTTCGATCATCGAGGCCGGGCCGGCCCGGCAGGGACAGCTAACTCGCTTTCAGCTCGGCGACAAGGTCGGGGAGTCTGGTCGCGACCTCGGTGGGGGAAGGCATGAGCGCGATCTCGCGCGAGATCCGACCGGCCGCCTCGCGGTACTCTTTCCCGGCCATCAGACGGGCGGCGATCTCGGTCACGGCCGAGAAGGTGAACTCGGCGGGTAGCAGTCGTTCCCCCGCCCCGGCCGTCAGTATCAATCGCGCGTTGATGAACTGATCCGCCCCACGTGGCATCACCAGCTGAGGCAGGCCGTGGCTCAGCGACCCCAACGTCGTGCCCGAGCCAGCATGGTGCACGACCAGGTCAAGATGCGGCAGCAGGTCGGCCTGCGGCACCCAGGACCGAAGGAACACGTTTTCGGGTACCGGTCCGACCGTCTCCAGCGTCAGTTTCGGTCCGACCGCGACCAGCACGTCCGCATCGAGTACCGCGAGCCCTCGGACCGCCTGGCGGAGCACATCACCCGCCCCTTCCGCCCCCGCCTCGGTACCAAGGGTGAGGTAGATCAGCGGGCGCGTGCGGCCGGACAGCCGCAGACCAACTGGCGGACCGCCCGGCTGTGCGAACGGTACCGGGCGTAGCTCGATCCTGCGAGCCTCCGCACGGAACTCCTGATCCTGCAGCGACGGTGGATAGATGTCCAGGTATGGGTGTCCGAGTGGGTTCAGGTCGCCGGGCGAGAGATCGAGACCCAGTCCCGCGGCGAACTCGTGCACCTGGCTCACATACTCTGGAGTAAGCGTGTTCAGCTCACGATGCCCAAGGCCGTGACAGAGGGCCGGGATGCCGGCCAGCTCGGCCGCGACAGCCGCGCCGGGACATACAGAATCGTAGACCAGAAGATCGGGCCGGAACCGCGTGAAGACCTCGCCGAGATCAGCCGCGTAGCTGCGCGGCAACACAGAACCGAAGGTTACCATCACGTGATGTTCAGCCTGCGCGGGGGTCATCTCCTGACGATCGACCTGCGCACCGAAGAGTTGTTCTCCACCCCGCCCGAACGCCTCTGCCAGCGAGATTCCCGCGGCAATCGGTTCCAGACCGAGAGCTGACAGGGTCGGATGCAGGGCCTTGTCTACCGCGTACCCGACGCGATGCCCCCTCCGGGCTGCGGCAACGGCGAGCGGCAGCATCGGAAAGATATGTCCATAGTGCGCGAGACTGGAAAAAAGAATATGCATCACTAGTCTCCTCTCATACTAGTTTCCGGCCGGTTGCCGACGCCCACAGAGCGACATCCAGACGGCGGAGATCGAACGGAGGGCCGCCCGAAGAACACCGAGGCCACCCTGCCAGGACTCTCCGGGAACCGGGCTGAGGTACACAAGATGACCGGTGGTCCCAGTAGGAGCTACACCCGAGGATGTAACACGCCTAGGCGGTGTCCGTCGTAGAACTCGAGGTCGCCCGGGCGTGAACAGCGGGTCGCCCCCGGCCGGGCGCGCAACGACCGGGCGATTCCCTCCGCCGGAGAAGCCGATGGTTGCGGGAGGAGTCCCGGCCGCCTCGATCCGGAGTTCTAGGACGGTTGCAGGAGCCGCAACAGTCGGTTTGACTGGATCCCACCCTCAGAGGGTCTCGATTCATCTCGATCGGCGATTCGAACGTAGGCGGCCGGCGCAACAGCCGGAGCAAGGAGAAGCCGATCCGCTTCGAAGGGAAAAGAATGCCCGAGGTGAACGCCGTGCAGGTGGCGTCGAATCCCCATCAGACCCTGCTGCGGCTGGTGTTCGGGTCGACAGGAACGCAGGTGGTGGGGGCGGTCGTCCGCCTGGGTCTCGCCGACGCGATCGGCGAAGGTCAGACGGCGGTCGACGGCATCGCGCGCCACTACGACATCCCGGCCGAGCGGATGAACCGGCTGTTGCGGGCGATGGTGGAGCTGGATCTGGCGACGGAGCCTCGTCCAGGCGTCTACTCGCTGACCGAGGCCGGCCATCTGCTCCGCGTGAACCACCCGGGATCGCTTCGTCACATGGCGCGGTTGGTGACGGACCCGGTGACCCAGTTGCCGTGGTCGCGGCTCGACTCGTCGGTCCGCACCGGCCGCGCCGCGTTCGAGGATGTGTTCGGAAGGCCGATGTTCGAGCACTTCGCAGCCCATCCGGACCTGTCCGCGCTCTACAACGCGGCCATGGGTGAGATCACCCGGGGCTTGGCCGTGGAACTCGCGGAGTGCTTCGACTTCTCGCGTTTCACGCGGGTGACCGATGTCGGCGGCGGAGACGGCACCCTGCTCACCACAGTGCTGGGCCGTCACCCACATCTGACAGGTGTGGTCTTCGACAGCCCATCGGGTGTGGCGCAGACCCTCGGTGCCGTCAGGGCGGCCGGGCTGGACCGGCGCTGCACAGTCACCACCGGCGATTTCTTCGAGGCCGTGCCGACCGGGTCTGACCTCTACCTGCTGAAGAGCATCGTGCACGACTGGGACGATGAACGGGCCGTCACGGTGCTCCGTCGGTGCGGTGAGGCGCTGGGCGAGGGCGGCCGCGTCCTTCTCGTCGAACAGGTGTTGCCGGAGCGACCGGAGTCGACCGAGCCGCGGGATCCTTTTCTGAGCGACCTCACCATGCTCGTGCTCTACGGCGGGAGGGAACGGACTCGGGCCGATCTCGTGGAACTCTGCACCCGGGCGGGGCTGAAGATAACCAGCACCGCCACACTGCCGGCGCAGCCCGGCATCTCCCTGATGGAGGCGACTGCCACCTGACTTCCGCCGGCACGGGTTCCGCACCGCCGGAAGGAACCCGGGGGAGCCGGAGGTTTCGTCACGTGAGCCACGCGACCGGGGACTTTCATCATCCCGGCGGGGCCATCCATCACATCACCTCTGCTCACACATCCGATGGCGGAGAGTCGCGCAGCGCTTGACGTCAAGTCGGCTTCAGGTCGCAGGCTTGGGGCGGTCGGGCGCCGCGCGGTGTCGGGCGGGGGCTGTTCCGCCTGTCCTGGCCTCGCCGGTGGCCGTGACCTGTGACCTCTTGTGCCAGGGAGTTGAGGATGTCCGTCGGATCCGCACCGAGGGCCAGGCCCCGGATCGCCCGGGAGCAGCTCGGCCTCGTCGTGCCGGTGTACCTGTTGGCCTTCATCGCTCTGCTCGACGTCAACGTGGTCGTGATCGCCCTGCCCAGCATGAAGTCCGACCTGGGCATGTCGAACGCGGCCCAGCAGTGGGTGGTGAGCTCCTACACGCTGTGCCTGTCCGCCCTGGCGTTGTCCGCCGGGGCTCTGGGCGACCGTTACGGGCGCAGACTCGTCTTCCTGGTCGGAGTCGTGCTGTTCACGGCCGGTTCGGCGGTCTGCGCCGCCGCGACGTCCTCGGGTCTGCTGGTGGCGGGCCGCTTCGTGCAGGGTGCCGGCGCCGCGATCGCTCTGCCCGGCTCGTTGTCCCTGATCGCGCAGTCGTTCACGGACCTGGAACAGCGGGCGCGGGTGATGGCCGGCTGGGCCACCGTCGTCAGCGTCGCGGGCGTCACCGGCCCGGTGCTCGGCGGCGTGCTGGTCGACACGTTCGGATGGCCGTCGATCTTCCTGGTGAACCTGCCGCTGGGCGTCGTGGCCCTGGTACTCGGCTCCCGTTCGATCCCGGAATCCTCCGACCCCGGGCACGCGGACCTCGACCTCGCCGGTCAGGCGCTCGGGATCGGCTGGCTCGGTGGGTTGTCCTACGGCCTGGTGAACGCCGGCGCGCATGGCTGGTCCGCGCCGGCCACGGTGGTGCCGATCGCGGCGGCGGTGATCGGGTTCGTGGCGTTCCTGGTGGTGGAGCTGCGTCAGCAGCGGCCGATGCTGCCGATCCGGATGTTCGCCAATCTCCGGTTCACGGCTCCGAACACGGTCGCGTTCGTGTTCGGCTTCAGCGGATTCACCCTGACCGTCTTCCTGCCCACATTTCTGCAGGATGTCCAGCATCACGACGCCGTGCGGGCCGGTTTCATGTTGCTGCCGGTCGCTGTCGTCGGGCTGTTCGTGCCGGCCGTCGCGGCGAGGTGGGTGGCCAGGGCAGGGTTCTGCGGACCGCTCGTCAGCGGCATGCTGCTGCTCGTGGCCGCGCTGGGCCTGCTGCTCCTGGTAGGCCCGGACAGCGGCTACTGGTTGCTGGCGATCCTGCTGGCGCTGGTGGGCGCGGCGTACGGGCTGACCGCGACGCCTTCCAACGCCGCGGTCATGGCGGCGGCGGACCGGGAACGCACCGGTACCGTCGCGGCGACCATCAACGCCATCCGGCAGACGGGCACATCGCTGGGAGTCGCGTTGCTCGGCACCTTGCTGGCCTCCCAGATCACCCATCTCGACGGGCGGTCCTTCGAGCAGGCGTACACCGACGGCCTGCATCTGGTCGCCGTGGTTTCAGCCACCATCGCGGTCGCCGCGGCCGTGCTGGTGCTGCTCACCATGCGTGGTGACGGGGCCGCCCAGCGGCCCCGACCGGAGCGGGCCGCGCCGGCAAAGGCTTCCGCGCGCACCTGAGGTTCACCCGCTCCCACCTCCCGTCCCGGTGCCGCCTGGTGACTGCGCTGCGGCGGTGTGGCGGTGGGCGGTGTGGCGCCGGGTACTCACCGGGGTCTCTCCCCGCTTTCCCCGCTCTCCCCGCTCCTCGCGCTCTCGGCCGCCCTGGCCCGCGCGCGATAGGCCCGCTGCTGGCAGGCGCGTGTGCAGTAGGTACGGGGACGCCCCAGTGGTACCCGCGGAACCGCGCGATCGCAGTACGCGCACCTGGCACCGCCGCCCGGCTCCGGAGTGCCGGGGCCGGCGGGGTCCGGTTCGTCGGGCGCGGCGGGGAGACGGCCGCTCGCCGCAGCCCGGGCGGCGGCGATCAGCCCGACGTCGCGGAAACGGCCGCGGGGAGTTCTCCGGACGAGTTCGGCGTCCAGGTGAGCACACCGCGCGGGATCGTCGGCCGGGCAGCGCAGCAGGTCCGCCAGGTAGTCGCGGGCGAAGGTCATCCGCTCGATCTGGGCGTCGAGTTCGGCGACCTGCAGGCGGACTTTCCGCTGCCACGACTGCGTACCGCACTCGGCCGAGGTGACGACGGCGACGCTGTCCAACGGCATTCTGCCGACGACGCGGCAGAGATAGGCGAGCCCGATCCGGCGCAGCTCCAGCTCCCGGTACTGCCGCCGGCTGTCGCCGCGGCCGGACGGGCTGATCACGCCCTGGCGTTCCCACCACCGCAGGGTGGACGGTGCCAGCTCGTACAAAGCGGCGGCCTCGCCGATGCGGGCGGCCGGCGCGTCACCGGCACGGGAATCGGCGCCGGCACGGGAGTCACCACCCTCGGCTCCTCGGTCGCTCTTGCCGGCGACCACCACGCCAGGTCTTTTCATCACATCCCGCCCATCGTTTCACTCCGTCTTTCGTCACAGGCCTTCGAGGTCGGCAGCCTGCCGGCCCCCGATCTCCCGGATGACAGGGGTCCTGCTGTCAGGGGCCGCCGACCGGCTGGCGACATTGACATGAAGTCAACGTCAGGTCACAGGATTAGGTCAACCTAAGGCTTCCCCTTCGCCGCGGACCGATTCCGTGCGGGTCGCGTCTTTCGCCTGGAACGAGGACATCCGATGACACGTGCCGGACCAGCCCCGCGCGGCGCCCGGGCGGGATCGCGATCAGCGTCACCAGCCGGCGGACGGCCCCGCGGGACCATCGCGGCCGCCGGGACGGGCGGGACGGGCGGGACCAGTTCGACCAGCGCGGCCGTCCCACCGGCCGCGCCACGGATGCTGCCCTTCCGCGATGTGGCCCGGATGCTCTCCCCGATCCGCAGGCAGCTGGTCGGGTGCGCGGCCCTGTCCGCGGCGGCCGCGGCCGCCGGCGTGCTGTCCTACGTGGCGATCGCCCAGATCGCCCGTACCGCGCTGGCCGCGCCGGGCCCCGCGGCGGAGTCCCGGGCGGTCTGGGCCTGGGCGGTGGGCGGCGTCGCGGGCGCGGTGCTGCGTCTCGTCCTCGACGGGTTGTCGGCCCACGTCGGGCATGACGCCGACGCGCGGATGCTGCACCATCTGCGCATCCGGCTGACCCGGCGGCTGGGCGTGCTGCCGCTGGGCTGGTTCCGGGCGGCGGGGTCGGCCCAGGTGAAGAAGGCGATGACCGACGACCTCGAAGCGATGCACCACCTGTTCGCCCACACGCTGGGCAGCGTGCTCGGCGCGGCGGGCGCGCTGACCGTCGCACTCGGCTATCTGCTGGTCGTCGACTGGCGGATGGCGCTGGTGACCGTCGCCGTGCCCACCCTCTCCGTCCTGGGCTTCCGCCGCGCGATGCGGTCGTCGTCGGGACACATCGCACGCCTGATAGCCGCCCAGGGGAGGATCAGCTCGGCCGCCGTCGAGTACGTCGACGGCATCAGCGTGGTCAAGACGTTCGGCGGTTCGACCGACCGGGTGCTCGACCGTTTCGACAGCGCGCAGGACGAGCACACGGCGGCGTATCGGGCCTGGACGGCGGAGAACCTGGCAACCGCTTCGGTCAACCAGGTGCTGACCGCGGAGACGGCGATCCTCGGTGTCGTCGCGGCCGCGGGCCTGGGATTCGTCCGGGCCGGTTGGCTCTCGATGTCCGACCTGCTGCCGTTCCTGATCGTCGGTATCGGGCTGCCGACCTCGTTGAACCCGTTGATGCGCAGCACGCAGGGGCTTCGGGCGGCGCGGATGGCGGCCGGGCATCTGGACGCGCTGCTTTCCCTCGACCCGCTTCCCGAACCCGCCGAGCCGCGGGTACCGGTGGGCCACCGCGTCGAGCTCGATCGGGTGAGCTTCTCCTACGACGGTGTGACCGACGTGCTCAGCGACATCAGCGTGCGGTGCGAGCCGGGCACCGTCACCGCTCTGGTCGGGCCGTCCGGGGCCGGCAAGAGCACGCTGGCCGCGCTGTTGCCGCGCTTCCACGACGTCACCGCGGGTGCGGTACGGATCGGCGGGGTGGACATCCGCGAGCAGTCGTCGCAGACCCTGCTGGCCTCGATGTCGCTGGTGTTCCAGGACGTCATCCTGCTGTGGGACACGGTGACCGAGAACATCCGGATCGGCCGGCCGGACGCCACCGACGAGCAGGTACGTGCCGCGGCCAGGGCGGCGCAGCTGCACGAGGTGATCGAACGGCTGCCCGGTGGCTACGACACCGTCCTGGACGAGGCTGGCGGTGGGCTGTCCGGAGGAGAGCGGCAGCGGCTCACCATCGCGCGCGCGATCCTGTCCGATGCCCCGGTCGTGATCCTCGACGAGGCGACCGCCGCACTGGACGCGGACAGCGAGGCGGCGGTCCAGGACGCGCTCGGCGAGCTGGTCGCCGGCCGGACGGTGATCGTGATCGCGCACCGACTGCATACCATCGTCGACGCGGACCAGGTCCTGGTACTTGACCGGGGTCGCCTGGTCGAGCACGGCACCCACCGGGACCTGCTGGCCCGTGGTGGTCGCTACGCCCGGATGTGGTGGGCTCAGGACACCGGGGCCGCGGCATGATCCGCCGTCTCTGGCGGCTGTGGCCGTCACCCGGCCTGCTGGTCCGGCTGTGGCTGCTGACCGCCGTCCTGGCGGTTCTGCAGGGCCTGCTGCTCGGGCTGTTGGTGCCGGTGCTGCGCGCACTGCTACGACCCGAACCGGACTTCGGCGCCGCCACCGGATGGCTGGTTCTCGGCAGCGCCGGCCTGCTCGCCTACTGCCTGCTCAGCGCACTCGTCGCGCCGGTGGGTTTCGCCGCCTCGATGGAACTCGCCGTCCAGTTGCGTCGACGGCTCATGGGGCATGTGACCACGCTGCCGCTGGGCTGGTTCACCGCGGACCGCAAGAGCCACTTCGTGCGCACCGTCACCAACATCACCGGCGAGCTGGCGCAACTCACCTTCGTCATCATCGCACCGGCCATCACCGGCCTGCTCGTGCCGATCACCGTCGTCTCGGTGATCGCCGTGGTCGACTGGCGGCTGGCGATCCCACTGCTGGTCTGCCTTCCCGCCGGGCTGCTGGTGCTCCGGCAGACCAGGCGGACGGTCGCGGAGGTGTCCGCGGCCATGGAGGTGGGTGGAAACGCGGTCGCCGGCCGGGCGCTGGAGTTCGGCCGGGCCCAGCCCGTGCTGCGCGCAGCCGGTCTGGCCGCCACCGGCGGTGTCCGGCTCCGCGAGGCTCTCGACCTGCACCGCCTGCGATACCGACGTGGTCTGCGGCGGATGCTGGTACCGGAACTCGCGTTCAGTGCCGTGGTGGCCACCGCGTACGTCGCCACGGTGCTGCTCGGCACCGGCTTCCTGCTCGACGGGACGCTGCCGGCGGCCGACGCCGTCGCCCTGCTGGTACTGGCGGTCCGTTTCGTCGAGCCGTTCGGCGGGCTGGGTGGCCATGCCTCCGGCCTCGGCGCGATGGAATACCTGGTGACCTGCGTCGAGGATGTGCTGCGGACGCGGGCGCTGCCCGCGGCCCCGCACCCGGTGCGGGCGGTCCCGCACGCCGGCATCGAGTTCACCGCCGTCAGCTTCTCCTACGGCGCCACCCGCGCCCTCGCGGACGTGTCCTTGCGCTGCGAACCGGGCACCACGACGGCGCTGGTCGGCGCCTCGGGGTCGGGCAAGACGACCGTGACGCGCCTGGTCGCACGCTTCTTCGACGTCGACTCCGGCTCCGTCGCGGTCGGCGGTGTGGACGTGCGCGACTACGACCACACCGCCCTGACGGCCCAGATCGCGATCGTGTTCCAGGACGTCTACCTGTTCGACACCACGATCGAGGAGAACATCCGCCTCGCCCGGCCCGACGCGAGCCAGGCCGAGGTACTCGCCGCCGCCCGTGCCGCCCAGCTCGACGAGGTGATCGACCGACTGCCCGCCGGCTGGCGGACCCAGGTCGGCGAAGGAGGCGCGCAGCTGTCCGGCGGCGAGCGCCAGCGCGTCTCCATCGCCCGTGCCTTCCTGAAGAACGCCCGCATCGTGCTCATCGACGAGGCCGCCTCCGCGCTCGACCCCGAGAACGAGGCGGCGGTCAGCCGGGCCATCGCCACGTTGGGAGACGACCCGGCCCGCACCGTCGTCGTGATCGCGCACAGCCCCGCGACCCTGCGTGCGGCGGACCAGATCATCACTCTCGACGGCGGCCGGGTCGCCGAGTGCGGACCGCCCGCCGAGCTTCTGCGCACCGAAGGCATCTTCGCTCGGCTGTCCAGGCAGCACGAACACACCCGGAGCTGGCGTATCAGCGCACGGACCGATCCCGCCCGGCACCAGGCCGCCGGCGACGCCGGGCCTTCGGTGGAGACTTCGGTGTCACCGTAGGGACTTCGTGGGGACACCGGTCGATCCTTGAAGCGGCACAACCGATACGGAAGTTCCCTGTCCCGACGACATCGGAGCCGTCTCCCTATGCCCATCAACTCCCCGGAAAACATCAACGAATCTCTTTTGCTGGCGGCCGGAGGTTCACCGGAAGAACTCATTTCAACCATCGAGCAACTGACTCTGCAGAAGACTGCCCCGGCGTTGGTCGACGAGATCGTGGCCCGCTGCCTGCCCCGTCAGGAAATGGAAGTCGAGCTCCTGTTCGAGATCTTTTTCGGAAAAGAATCGACCGAGAGCACCCTGACGTTCGGCAACGGCCGGATCAAGGTGACCGGCGGCCGCGCCGGGGATCCCGGAGCGCACATCAGGTTCGAGGCAGCCGATCTCGTCACCGCTCTGTACGGTCCCGCCGGCAGGCCGGGTGGTCTCACCCGGGAGGTGCATTCGCTCCTGAAGCTGCCGGGCCGCGGCTCCTGGGAGGACACCTACCAGCTCTTCCTCACCCAGACCGCCTACGCCGAGGTGATCCAGCTCGTCCTCGCGGCGTGCTCACCGAGAACGCCGGACCTCGGCGAGCTCTCCGTCCGGTACCGTTCCGACAAGTGGGGTTTTCTCCACTGGTTCACCGGGCATTACGAGAACCATTTTCGGCACCTGCTCGACGAACCGGTGCGCCTCCTGGAGATCGGCATCGGTGGCTACGGGGACACATCCTCCGGCGGTGCCTCGCTCCGGATGTGGCAGAACTATTTCCGGCGGGGTCGAATCTTCGGCCTGGACGTCTACGAGAAGACCTCAGTCCACGGACCGCGACTGCGGACGATCGTCGGCGACCAGAACGACCCGGCGGCCATGCGCAGGCTGGGCGAGCAGGTCGGGCCGTTCGACGTCATCATCGATGACGGCAGCCACGTCAGCGAGCATGTTCTCACGTCCTTCGAAGCGCTCTTTCCGTACCTGCGCGACGGCGGCCTGTACGTGATCGAGGATTTCGGGACCACCTACTGGCCCGGCTTCGGTGGCGCCCGCCCCGACGCGGAGGGCGCCCAGACGGCGATGACCAGGATGAAGGGCCTGCTGGACGGTCTGCACTATCCGGAATACGAGGACGCGGCCATTTACCAGCCATCTCTTACGGATCGGACGGTCTCCGCCGTCCACTTCTATCGGAACCTCGTCTTCATCGAGAAGGGCCTCAACGCGGAGCCTGGCCCGCCGGAGTGGATGCCGCGGAGTCCCGTGTAGCAGTTCCGTCGTTCCCCCAGCTGCCCGCGTGCCCGATGCACCGCGTCGGGCACGCGCCCATGAGGAAGGAACAGCGATGACGGTCGACTCTTCCGGACCCGGTGCCGCATCCGGCCAGCCAGACCCACTTCCACCAGCCATCCACCCGCAGGACCCACGGTACGACGATCTCGCCCTGCGACGACGGAACGAACGGTTCACGCATCGCCCGGACTACTTCCGGGTGGTACGGACGACCGATCAGGCTGTGGCAGCGGTGGCGCACGCGGTCCGATCCGGTCAGCGAATCGGTATACGGAGCGGCGGTCACTCCATGGAGAACTCCGTGGGCGAACAGCCCGGCGGTGTGATCATCGACATGGCCGCGATGAACGGCATCTACTACGACTCCTCTCATCATGCCTTCGTCGTGGAGGCCGGCGCGACGCTGGGAGCGGTGTTCCGACAGCTCTACGTCAACTGGGGCGTCACAGTCCCCGGCGGATGGGGACACACCGTCTGCGTCGGCGGTCACGTCCAGGGCGGTGGCTACGGTGTCCAGTCCCGCCGCCTGGGGTCGATCGTGGACTATCTCGACGCCGTCGAGGTCGTCACGGTGG
Source organism: Parafrankia sp. FMc2 (assembly GCF_041008525.1). Classification (NCBI taxonomy): domain Bacteria; kingdom Bacillati; phylum Actinomycetota; class Actinomycetes; order Frankiales; family Frankiaceae; genus Parafrankia; species Parafrankia sp. FMc2. Next base: position 14,886 of record NZ_JBFLUG010000048.1, read on the forward strand.
ACGGCACCGGCACCGCGCGGGCGACACGGGCCAGCAGGGACCCCGCCGATCCGAACCACGACCTGTGGTGGGCCCATACCGGCGGTGGGGGCGGAAACTTCGGTGTGGTCACACGTTACTGGCTCCGATCACCGGCGGCCACCGGCAATGATCCCACGACGGTCCTCCCCAGGCCGCCAGCCTCGCTGCTGACCGGAATCATGACGTGGTCCTGGCAGGAGATGAACCGCGACTCGTTCCACCGGCTGATGCGGAACTACTCTGCCTGGCACGAGCGCAACAGCGCGCCGGGATCTCCCTGCGCCGGCCTGGCCGCGCGACTCACGGTCTCCTGCCGGCAGGAGAAGGACGGCCCCGGCGACATCGTCGTGGTGGCTATCTCCGAGGCCGGCGAGCCTGGTTCCCGCGACCTGCTGAAGGCGTTCTTCGCCGCTGTCGGCGACGGCGTTGGCGGAAATATGATCATTGACGGGCCAAAGCCCTGGCTGTACACCATGATGCCGCCCGTGGAGGACGCGGAGTCGCAGCGGGGCGCAGAGCACGACCGCTACAAGGGAAAATCCGGGTACCTGCGCCGAGGCTTCACGGCCGACCAGGTGGACACCGTGTACGAATACCTGGGGACTCCACATCCCCAGCTCGAGCACGGCGCCCTCTGGTTGCTCTCCTACGGTGGCCAGGTCAACGCGGTGAGCCCGACGGCGACAGCGCTGGTGCAGCGCGACTCCGTCCTCAAGGCCGTCTACACCGCGACCTGGCTGCACGCCGAGGACGACGAGAAGAACCTCGACTGGATCCGCCGCTTCTACCGCGATGTCTACGGCGATTCGGGTGGCGTCCCCGTACCGGGAGAAGTCAGCGACGGCGCCTACATCAACTACCCCGACGCCGACCTGGCGGACCCGCGTTGGAACACCTCCGGCGTTCCCTGGCATCACCTCTACTACAAGGAGAACTACCCGCGGCTGCAGCGGGTCAAAGCCCGCTGGGACCCGGCGGACGTCTTCCATCACACACTGTCGATCAGGCCCTCGACCGAAGCGGAGTAGTTGATCATATTACCGTGACCGCCGGGGGTGGGGGACCGGCTCGGGTTCCGGAGTTCTGTCCTGCTTGGTCTTGCGTGAGAATGCCAGCACAGGACTTTTCGTCACCGGATGGGTGAGGACGACACAGTCGACACCGAAGACCTCGCGAATCAGGGCGGGGGTCAGGATGTCGACCGGCGCCCCGGCGGCTACGACCCTGCCCGCTTTGAGGACATAGAGCCGATCGCAGTAGGTGGCAGCGAGATTGAGGTCGTGCAGCACACACAACGTCGCTCGCCCCAGTGCGCGGACAAGCTCGAGCAGGTCCAGCGCAGCATGGATGTCGAGGTGGTTGGTGGGCTCATCGAGAAGAAGCAGCGGGGTCTTCTGCGCGATCGCTCGAGCGACGAGGATGCGCTGCTTCTCCCCACCCGAGAGTGTTCCGACCTGCCGGGACCCGTACTCGGCCATGCCGACCTGTGCCAACGCCTCGCGGATCACGACTCGGTCGACCTGCCGCGTTCTGTCGAACGGGCCCTGCCACGGTGCTCGGCCCAGAGCGACGATCTCCTCGACAGTGAATTCAAAGTACGTCACGGGCTCCTGGTGCACCAGAGCCGCCCGGCGGGCCACCTCACGCTGACTCAGCTTCTCCACGTTGTCGCTGGAAAGCAGAACCGAGCCGGCAATGGGGTCGACGGCTCGATAAATAGCACGTACCAGTGTCGTCTTGCCGCTGCCGTTGGGGCCCACGAGCCCCACTCGCTCGTCGTTCCCGACCTGGAGACTGCAGTCGGCGAGGACCGGCCTGCCCGCGAGGGTCACGGATATGCGGTCGAGTTCCAACCGTGTCATCGCCCTGCTCCAGATTTTCGCATCAGCCACAGGAAGACGGGGGCACCCAGTACTGACGTGACGACGCCGACCGGAATCTCCTCCGGTCTGATCGACACTCGGCAGAGCACGTCGACGACGACGAGGTAGATCGCGCCGACAAGCATTGTCATGGGCAACAGGCGCTGGTGATCAGGGCCGAACAGGATGCGGACCAGGTGTGGGATGACCAGCCCCACGAAGCCGATGCCGCCGGCGACCGCGACCAGCACCCCGGTGACCAGCGAAGTCATGATGAGCAGTCGGGTTCGAAGCCGGTGGATGGCTACGCCCAGCGACAGCGCTCCGTCGTCACCCAGCACCATGGCATTCAGGGCGCGGGCATGGCAGAGGAGATAGCCTCCCCCTAGGGCGACGACCATGGTCGGAATCAACAGGGTCGACCAGCTCGCGGAGGCGAGAGAGCCGAGCATCCAGAAGAGGATGGACTGCGCCGCCTCAGGATCTCCGCCGCGCAGGATCACGAAGCTGGTCAGCCCGGAGAGAAGGTACGACATGGTCACTCCGGCGAGGATCAGTCGCGTCGGGGTGAAACGCCCCTCCTGCCGGGCCAGGAAAAGCACCATCACGGTGGATGCGAGCGCACCGACGAAGGCGGCACCAGAGGTCGACAGTCCGGCGACGGCGGCGGCGCCGAAGGTGATCGTGATCGCCGCCAGGAGCCCGGCCCCGGCCGACACCCCAAGCAGATAGGGATCCGCGAGCGGATTGCGGACAGTCGCCTGCAGAACCGCGCCCGCCAGGGCCAGGCCTGCCCCGACGACCACCGCCAACAGCACGCGCGGTACACGCAGTTGCCAGACGATGTAGTCATTGACCTCGCTCACCGGCCGGGAACCCCCGAGCAGATGGTTCTGGAGAACCGAGGCCACATCGCCCGGCCGCAACCCCACCGAACCGATCAGGACAGCCAGGGACATCGCGCAGACCAGCACTGCCGGCAGGACCGCTACCGACAGGCGCCGGACGCTTCTGTGACGCCACCTCCGAACCGGTTCCCGCCTTCCGCCGCCGACCTCGACGTGGGCCGGCGTGCCGACTTCGGCCACGCGCGCCGCACGATTCCTCGCGGCCATCAGGCGAAGCGGTCCGGGTGCAGGAACCGCGCGAAGTCCTCGACCGCCTGGACCTGACGTGGACCGGTGGTGCCGGCCAGATCCGGGTTGATGACGAACAGACGGTCGTTCTTGACCGCGCCGGTGGTCGGGAAGTTGTCCCGAAGATATCTCCGCGCCTCAGACTCCGATATCGAGGGGAAGAAGATGAACGCTTCCGGATCAAGCTCTGCTATCTGTTCCTTGCTGTAGACCAGCGTTTCCTGGTCATTGTCGACGAGATTGACGGCGCCAGCACCGTCCAGAATGTCAGCCGTCATCCCGCCGGAACTGACATAGAGGTCGGATCCGATCAGCGACATCATGACGACTTTGACCGGAGTGGCGCCCCGGACCTTGTCACCGACGTCGGTCATCCGCTGTTCCAGCCGACCGACGAGGGTCGCGGCGGCGGCTTCCTCGCCGACCAGCGTGCCGATGCGCTCGATGTCATCGAACACCGCCGTCAGATCCGTGGCGTACGTGCCATCGATCGTGCCACAGCCGGTCGTGCCGACGTAGACAGCGATTCCCGCCTTCTCCAGCTCGCTGATCGTCGGGCTTCCCGACTGCCCCGAGACGACATGACCCTGCTCCGCGATGACGAGGTCGGGCCCGTGGGCCAACAGCGCTTCCCTGCTGGGGTAGTAGTCACCGAGGTCCGGCAGGTCTTCGAACAGATGCTGGTTGGCGGGCAACGGTCGCGCGGAAGCCGATACGACGCCGCTGATGCGGTCACCGGCGCCGATATCCACGAGGGTGTCCGTCGTGGCTGCGCCGATGACCACGATCTTCTCGGCCGGGGCGTCGAGAGTGACCGTTCGACCGCAGGATTCGACCTGTATTCCGGCGCCGGTACCGGACGCGGCGGTTTCCGACCCTCCGTCGCCGCAACCCGTAACACCCCATGCGATCGCGGAGCATGCGAGCACCGCGGCGACAAGACTACGCGGGCGGCAGGTGGGGAAGCTGGGCGAGGCGGTGGAGCGGAAATGCATCGCGGCGGTCTTCCTGCGCTGGATCGGTGTTCCGACCACTTCGTCGCAGATCTCGTCGAGCGCCCGAGAGCACGGTATTCCGCCATCGTCAGCGGCTGTCGTCATATGCAGGGACTTCCCGTGGCTCGGCGGGTTAGGAAAGCCTAGCTTTACTTATGAAGCCGACTTCATGTCAATCCTTGAAATATCGTCACAACTGCGGTGTGACGGAAACCCTTGCCCACACGTGAGACTACATGATCGGCCCGTCGCAGCGCAGGTCCGTGCCGACCGGGGTCGTGACGAAAAGGAGCGCTCGGCGCGATGCCCATCGCCCCGGGGCCGGCGGTGCCGCGGTGCTCGGCCGGTGATGGGCAGCGGCCGGCGGACGTCCGGCGCCGGACGTTCTAGAACGAACGGTCGATGGCGGCTGGTCCACCCAGATGTGAATCTTCGAGACGGTGCGACGTGGTGCCGGGTCCGCGACACAACCCGCGGTAGGAGCGGCTCCCGGCAACGTACCTCGACGTGGCGCGGCCGACATGCTCGACGGACACGACGGCTCCCGGCCGCGAAGCAGCCGAGCGAGTACTTCTCGGCGATCGGACGAATGGGAGAAGATGAGCGCTTATCAACGCGGTGTGGATGCCATCTGGCCGGACACCGAGCATCTCCTTCCGGAGAGTGTCGTCACCGAGCTCGCCGGGCTGGCCGAGGAGAACGACCGTGGTGGCCGGCTGGCCGACCGCAGCGTCGAGGCGCTGCGCGAGTGCGGATACTTCGGGCTGCCGGTTCCCGTGGAGTTCCACGGTGGCGGCGCTTCGCTCGTCGAGTGTTGCGCGGTGCAGCGCCGGCTCGGCGCCGCCGACGCGGGTCTCTCCGTCGGCATGAACATGCATCTGTTCTCGATGGGCTACATGGTCGAGCACTGGAACCGGCACCACGACGAGTCGGCGCAGCTGATGGAGGCGATCGCCCGCACCGGCCAGATCGTCGCGTCGGCCTTCGCCGAGCCCGGGTTGGGCGGCGCCCTGACCAGGTCCAACTGCACCGCCCGCCGGGTCGGTGACACCTGGGTGACCAACGGGGTGAAGGTGCCGTGCTCGCTGGCGGAACGCAGCGACCTGCTGTGCCTGCAGATGATCGACGAGGCCGGCGGGCCCGAGAGCCTGCTGGTCGCGCTAGTCCCCACCAGCACTCCGGGAGTCGCCGTCGAGCGCACCTGGAACACCCTCGGGATGCGCGCCTCGGAATCCGACACCGTACGACTGACCGAATGCGCGATCCCGGACGACCTGATCATCCACCGGTGCGCACCCGGCTCGGTCGGCGACGACGTCTTCGCCGCGGGCAACGGCTGGTTCTGCACCACGGCCACCGCGTGCTACCTGGGTGTCGCCACCGCCGCCATCGACCAGGCCCGCCGCGCGCTCGCCGGCTCCCGGGTGAGCCACCTGGAAGTGACCCGGGCGGCGCTGCCGTCCTTCCAGTCGGCGCTGGGTGACATCCTCGCCGATGTTCTCCCGCTGGAGGTGGCCTGCGCGGGCCTGGCCCGCCAGCTCGACGAGCACAAGACCGACCCACGGGATCTCACCCCGGCCATGCTGGCGCTCAAGCAGCAGGCGATCGAGAAGACCATCAGGGCGGTGGAGCTGGCCGCGGAGCTCGTCGGAGTCGCCTCGTACGCGGCGCACGGCCCCGCCTCGCGCCTCATCAGGGACGTGCACGCCGCCCGTTACCACCCGCCCACCCGTTTCGTCACCCGCCAGCTGCTCGGCCGGTGGGCGCTCGGCCTGCCGTGGAGCTTCGAGCTGACCGAGCGACCCATGGAGTAGCCGATCCGCGCCGGCGGAACTCGTTTGAACCAGACCGGGAGCGGGTCCACCGGACGGACACGCTCCCGGTCCGCTGCCTCGCCGCGCGGATCAGGCGCTGCGGGTGGTGGACTACAGCAGCGCACCGCCGTCCTCGGAACGCAGGATCGAGCACATCGCACGTAGGGCGATGTCGATTCGCTCGATATCCTGGTCAGTCAGGTAAATAGATGGCTCGAAACGCACCGAGTTCCACGCCGGGCCGGCGGGAAGAACCCGGATCCGGTGCCTGCGCAGAAGATAGCCGGCCAGGAAGTACCCCAGAAATCCCGCCCGTGCGGGCTCCCGGATCACCTCCGAGGCCGACTCCGACTGCTCGGCCAGTTCCATCGCCAGCATGAGGCCGATGCCGTGGACACCCGTGACGACGTCGGGGAAGTCCGCCTGCACGGCGGCGAGCGTCACCGCCAGCCGGCCGCCTCGCTCCGCGGCGACGCGATAGGCCTCGCCGTCATTCGCCTCGAGCATCTCCAGAGTCTTCAGAGCGATTGCGCCCGAGAAGCCGTCCTTGGCGAACGTGGAACTGTGGATGACCTCGAACTCGGGGCGGAACCGATCCTGGCGGACGAGGACGACGGAGTTCTTGGCGATCCCGCCGCCGATGCTCTTGGCTAGCGTGTAGTAGTCCCCCCGCAGTCCCATGTGCGAGCTTGCCAGGAAGGCGCCCGTCCGGCCCATGCCGCTCTGCACCTCGTCGACCACGACCGGGCAGCCCAGCGTCGCCGCGGTCCGCTCGATCTCCCGGGCCAGCGCGGCGGTCACCGGACGCATGCCGGCACCCCCGCGCACCGGCTCGACGAACAGCGCCCCGACCAGCGGGAAATCACGCTCGACCAGGCGCACCTTCCCCGCGTCGATGATCACGTCGAGCGCGTACTCGCGAAGGCTCGCGACCGCCTTGGCGAAAGCCTCGGGGTCGGCCGCGGGAAGGAAGCGGGCTGCCGGGGCCAGGGCCGCGAACGGTGCCCGCCACTGCTCGTTCTGAGTGAGCTGGATGCTGCCCACGAGCTTCCCGTGGAACGCGCCCTCCAGCGCCAGGAAGAGCGGCGGCCGACCGAGGAGCTCGGCATTGCGGCGGCTCACCTCGGCTGCCAGCGCCTCGAAGCGCTCAACCGGGTCCCCGACGGCGCCGGCGTCATCGGAGCCAGCGGCAGCGGCCGTGGCGGCACCGCCACGGACCGCCCGGCGGGCCTGCTCCAGGTGCTCGGCCACCTCGTCCATCAGGGCCCGGACGCGGTCGCGGCGCTCCAGCTCCGCGTGCTTCATACAGATCTCGATCGCCTCGGCCCCGCTGTTGGCGAACACCGCTGTATACCGGTCGTCGCGGCCAGTCTCCCGCCGGACTATCGCGTTCAGCGCGGCGCCGACCTGGTTCCCGTGGGGCTGCTTCGACAGCTGCGCATGCACCGGGATCCCGGCGTCGAGCGCCGCCTTCGCATGCGCCACGATCTCGGGGTGATGGTGGCCGAAGATCAGCGATCCGAATCCGCACAGCAGATCCAGGACGGCGACCTCATCGCCGCGGTCGTCCCGGTAGTACAAAGTGTTCCCCTCGGCGCGGACGTACTCGACAGCCAGGCCGACTCCCGCCAACCATGCATTCAGAACCGCGTCCGCGAAGATGGTTTCCGCGGGTGCTGTGGACATCGTGACCTCGTTTCAATGCCGGGCGGGCCGCCCACCGGGAGGAGACGACAACGGCCTCATTACAACCGCCGCGACACAGATCGACAATACGATTAGTCCACCCGGTGTAAACCGGTATTCGAACTTTCGGTCATGTTGTGTGCCCGGCAACCGGTCGGGAAGATTATCCGGTGCACCTGGAGAAAGGATTATCTGACCGAGCCCCGGGCGGGCAGGCAAAGCCCGCCCACACCGACCGTGCCGGACCGACCGGCCCGGCACCTGCCAGGCCGACAGCCTCGGTCACCAGCCTGCCGGCCACTTCCCCCATCAACGTCGCACGACATCAACGTCGCGCCACATCATCGTCGCGCCACATCAGCGTCACAGTCGGCAGCCCGCCACAGCGATCCGGACCAGCTGTCCGAGTCCCAGCCCGCGGCGAACAGCCGACGCGCGGACCCTCACCCGGCCAGCGGTACCCGGTTACGGCTCTGGCGGGCCGCCGGCTGCGTCCGCATGCCCTCGTCGACCCGTGACCTTCTGGAACCGACTTTCCCCGAGGTGATGATGTCCGAGCATATGAACGTCACGCAGCTGGCCGAGCAACGGAGGGCGGACGGGGTCGAAGCCGCACTCGTCGCCGTGCACGAGGTACTCGTCGGGCTGCAGGAGCTGGGAGACCTCGCACGCCGGGCCCGTAGCGGACTGCCCTCCGGCCAGCCTCGCCCGGGGGGACCCGACTCCGCGGAGCAGACCTTCCCGCCCCGTCGGGCCAAGTTCCCGGTGCAACCACCGTATCTGTCGACGCAGCGGCTCCCGACGTCACACCTGCCGATGCCGCACCCGGCGCAGACCAACCCGCACCCCGGCGACATCCTGCCCGCGCAGCGCAAGCTGTTGTTGACCCACCGGCAGCAGGAGGTGCTCGATCTGTTGACCCAGGGGCTGTCCAACCGCAGAATCGGCCGTTCCCTGCACATCGCCGAGCAGACCGTCAAGGCGCACCTGCACATGATCTACCGCAAGCTCGGAGCGGCCGACCGCACGGAGGCCGTCGTGATCGCCCTACGCGAGGGCCTCGCCTCCTCCCAGCGCCCGCCGGGTCCGCCACCCGCCTGACGGCCGACAACCGGCCCTCCGACCGCGGCCGGCCGCCATCCCCGACCTCCGGCCGGCATCAGCGGCCGGCCGGCATCAGCTCCACCCGATCGCCGGATCAGGCGGGACGGATGGACAGAGTGTGCCGGAAGACGTCGCCCGGGTCCCAGGTACTCTTGATCCGCTGAAGCCGCGGGTAGTTGTCCCCGTAGTAGAGTGTGTGCCACGGGACGCCCGAGGTGTTCCACGCCGGGTCGGCCAGGTCGATGTCCGGGTAGTTGATGTAGGCGCCCGTGTTGACGCCGCCGGGCACCGGCACTCCCCCGGTCGTCACGTGCACCTCTCGGTACATCTCCCGCAGCCAGCGGATGTGACGCTCGTCGTCGGCCGGGTCGACCCACATCATGTTGTAGAAGGTCTTGACCGCGGTGGAGCGCTGCACCCTGGCGGTGGCCTCTGGCGGCACCGCGTTCACCCTGCCGCCGTAGCCCATGTACTCGATGTAGGCCAGGCCGTTGAGCGCCGGGCCGGTCAGGTGGCGGTAGACGGTGGCGAGTTGCTCGTCGGTGTGCGGACCGCGCAGATCCGCCGACTTCACCTTCCGCCGGACCGCGATCGCCCCGGGTCCGCTGTCCGGCGGGGTGAGGTACCAGCTCGCCGTCAGCCACGGGAGGCGCTGGCGCCGGCGGACCGCGGGTGTCACCCCGACACCGTCACCCATCACTGCCAGGAAGGCGTCCAACCGCTCGTCGGCGTCGACCTGGTCCGCGGCCACCTGCACTGTCAGCGTCACGTCCGCGGTGGACCGGTGGAAGCACTCCAGATAGGCGTAGAGCCCCAGACCGGGCGAGTCGACCGCGCCGTTGGCAAGATGCCAGGTCAGGAAGTTCCGGACGAGTCGCGTGAACGCGTCCTCGGTGAGGTGTTCCCAGGGCCAGGACATCTGCAGAATCAGCAGCGTGGCCGGCGGACGCGGCAGCAGCTTCGCGGGGTCGGTACCAACACCTTCCGGGATACGCATCCAGTAGCGGGTGACGACCCCGAAGTTACCGCCGCCGCCGCCCGTGTGCGCCCACCACAGGTCGTGGTTCGGGTCATCGGGTTCCCGTGTGGCCAGCACCGTCCGCGCGGTGCCGCCGCCGTCGACCACCACCACCTCGACGGCGTACAGATAGTCGACGGTCAGGCCCAGCAGCCGCGACAGCGGTCCGAAACCTCCGCCGCAGATGTGCCCGCCGGCGGCGACCGACATGCACGTCCCACCGGGGATCGTCACCCCCCAGCGCTTGTAGAGCGCGCCGTACAGGTGCCCGAGAGTGGCGCCGGGCTCGATGAAGAAGGCATTGCGGTCGGCATCGAAACCGACGTCCGTCATCAGCGAGACATCGACGATCACGTCGATTTCCGGATTCGAGACAAATGCCTCGCCGCAGTGCCCGCCGGCCTGGACGGCAATCCTCTTCCCAGCCGCGACGGCCGCTCCGACAGCCTTTTCAACCTGCTCCGAGGAGGTGGCCAGTACTATGCGCTCCGGGTTCGCGACATAACGGTGGTTCTCGCCGCTGGTGAACAGGCCGTAACGCGGATCGTCGGGCGTCACGACCGTCGGCCCGGCCGCCAGGATTGCTCTTCCGTTTTGTGTCATGGTTCCTTCCGGTCTCCGCGCGTCATTCACTGAACGCTTTCCAGAAGAACTCGCCGCCGCGGTCCCGGACTGCTGGTCCGCTGTTCCGCCAGCGTCGCACCGCCGTTCGGCCCCGGCAATGAGCCGATGAGCCTAGAACTCCCCCGCGCCGGGCCGGCCGGGGCGTACAGGTCACGGGCGCGCCGCACGTCCCAGAACCCGGGACAGGACGTCGGTGAGCACCGCTTCCTCGCCCCCCGGCAGGTGCCGCGCCCGCCAGGCGACGAAGCCGTCCGGGCGGACCAGCACCGCGCCGTCGGTCCCCACGCCGTGCAGCGCGCTCCAACCGCCGGAGGGGTCGTCCAGGTCGGCACCGATCCGGTGGACGGCGACCGGCAGGTCCAGATCCTTGGCCGCCTTGGCCGCCGCGTCCACCCAACGCTCGCCCCGCGATCCGGCGACCAGCACGAAACGGTCGGCGTAGAGGTCGATCGTGGAGATCTCGACCCCGTCTCGGAGCAGCGAGAGGTGCGGGGCCCGCGTCCCGGGCTGGCCGCGCAGGTCGGCCGGCTCCAGGAGGACGTCGGGCAGGTCGCCCTCGTCGAGAACCGCGGTGGACCGGTAGCGGTAGCCGAAGATCACCGCCAGGTTCCCACCGGTGGTGTTTCCCTCCCCACCCGCGACGCTGCGCACGTTCAGGTGGGTGGTCGCCGCGTCGACCGTCACCTCGGCCACCGGGAGGCGTTCGCGCTCGTAGCTCTCCAGCAGTTCGGGGCCGGCCTGCCCGTTGACCACTGCGGCGAGCTTCCAGGCCAGGTTGTGGGCATCCTGGATACCGAGGTTGGCGCCGAACGCGCCGACCGGCGGCATGAGGTGGGCCGAGTCGCCGACGAGAAAGATCCGGCCCTGCTGGAACCGCTCGGCCACGCAGGCCCCGACCTCCCACATGCGGGCCACCGGGTCACTGCCCTCGTCGCTCATCGGGACGATCGTGACGTCGAGGCCGGGCAGTCCCACGGCCGCGCGGACCAGGTTCGTGCAGGTCGCGTCGTCGAAGTCGGTGAGGGTCTCGCCGGTGGCCGGATCGTGAGGCACCATCAGAATCCACTGGTGCCGTGCGGCCTGCGGCATGATCACCGAGCCGGGCCGCGGCTCGTCGAGGAACCACAGCCCCACCGGCCGGTCACGCAGCGGCCCGGTGATGTCGGCGCGGAACACGATGTTCACGTAATGCCCGACCACACCCGGTCCGCGCATCGCGATTCCCAGCTGACGGCGGACGGCGCCCTCGGCCCCGTCGGTGGCGACCAGGTAGCGGGCCCGGATCTCGCGGACCGCCCCCGTCCCCGCGTCCTCGACCCAGGCGGTCACCGCCGCGTCGTCCTGCTCGACCTCGACTACCTTCGCGCCGTACTCGAGGCGGGCACCGCAGGCCACCGCCTGCTCGCGCAGCAGGGGCTCCAGACGGTGCTGGTCGATCGGCTGCCACGGCGCCGGGCTGTAGGCGTTCGCCTCGTCCATGCCCTCCGTCTCGCCGCGCATGAACTCCTGCCCGGCGACGGTCCGGGCCCGGGCCATCTCCGGATACTCGGCGAACAACGAGGCCCGGGCCCTTATCTGCTGTTCAAGACCGGCCGTCCGGTAGATTTCCATCGACCGCCCCAGAATCATTCTGGTACGCGGCCAGGGATAGGTGTTCACCCGACGCTCGAGTGCGGTCGTCCGGACCCCGAAACGGCGGAGCAGAACCGCCGCCGACGACCCGGTGAGACCGCATCCGACGATCAGGACGTCGGTGTCGCTGGTACTCAACTGTCCTCCTGATTCCGGTGTTGCGGGCAATTAGACCCGCAGCCACGGGGAGGGGCAACGGGCTTAGAACCTAAGGAGGTTCCCCATGGCCACCCTTCGGCCAGCTTGTGCGGCGTGTTTTGGCGGCGCCATCGTGAACGGGTGACCAGAACAGCGGAAATCGCGGGCGCCGGCTTCGGCGGGCTGACTGTCGCCACTGAGCTCGCTCGGCGTGGCTGGCGGGTACGGGTACACGAGCAGGCCATCCGGCCACCGGCGTTCGGCGCCGGCATCTTCCTGTGGGAGAACGGCCTGCGGGTGCTGGAGGAGCTGGGCGGCCTGCCGGCGGCCCTGGCCCGCTGCTACGAGGCGCCACACTGGGAGGAACGCGACGCGGACGGCGACCTGCTGGGTGTCCGTCCACTTCCGCTCCCGGACGGACTGCGGATGGTCACCCTCACCCGGCACGACCTGCTTGCGGTTCTGCTGGAGCGCGCCGCACAGGCCGGGGTGGAGCTGCGCCCGGCGTCACGGGTCACCGCTGCCGACCCCGAAGGCGCGCTGGTGACCGCGGACGGTACCCGTTGGGAGGCCGACCTGGTCGTCGGCGCCGACGGGATCCGTTCCGTGGTCCGAGGAAGTCTGGGCCTGCTGGACCGCCACGAACGCTTCGACTTCGGCCTGTACCGGTTCCTGGTCCCTCGCGACCGCGCGCCCGGCCGGGACGGCAGGTGGGGCGGTTACGTCAACTACTGGCATCTCAACCTGCGCCGACGAGTGCTCTACGTGCCCTGCAATGACGAGGATCTCTACCTGCTGCTCGGTGCGCTGATCGGTGACCCGGCCCTCGCCACCCCGCTGGACGCCGAGCTGTGGTGCTCGACCTTCCCGTCCCTGCGGCCGGTTCTGGCGGAGCTCCCCGAGTCGCCCCGCTACGACCAGTACGAGGTGCTGAGCCTGCGGGAGTGGTCGGCGGGGCGGGCCGCCGTCGTGGGTGACGCGGCGCACGCGATGCCGCCGACCATCGGCCAGGGGGCGGGCACCGCGATGATGAACGCCATCAATCTGGCCCGGGCGGTCAGCGACCACGAGGACGTGCCCACCGCGCTGCGGCTGTGGGAGGACGAGAACCGCCCGCTCACCGAACAGACCCAGGAAGAGTCGATGACCGCGCTGCGGGCGTTGTTCCCCCGCTCGGACGCTCGCCCGGGCGGCTGGAGCGACGGCACCCTCACCGTCGCAGCCACCAGGCCGACCTCCCGCCGATCGACCTCCGGCTGATCAGCGACGCTCGGCCGCCAAGCGGTGGGCCCAGCTACGCAGGGTCTTCTTGTCGACCTTACCGATGCCCAGCACCGGAAGCTCCGGGACGACCTCGAGCCGCTCCGGCAACTTGTACCGGGCCAGCCCGCGCCCGACCAGAAAGCTCCGCAGCTCGTCCAGATCAGGGGCGTGCCCGGGACTCGGGACGACGTACAGGCAGATCTCCTCCCCATACCGCGGATGAGGGCCGGCCACGGCAGCGGCGGCAGCCACCGCGGGATGCTGGGCCACCAGCAGGTCGAGCTCGACCGCGGAGATCTTCTCCCCACCCCGGTTGATCACATCCCGGACGCGGCCTTCGACGACGAGACAGCCCGACGGACCCCACCGCACCAGATCACCCGTGTGGTAGAAGCCGTCCGGGGTGAAGCACTCCCGGTCGGCCTCCGGGTCGGCGTAGTACCCCGCGACCGTGTAGGGCCCACGGGTCAGCAGCTCACCCACTTCGCCAGGGGGTACCGGCTCCCCGGCGGCGTCCACCACCCGGACCTCGTCGGCCGACGACGCCGGCCTGCCCTGGGTGCCGAAGACCACCTCGTCCGGGTCGTCCAGCGCCGTGTAGCACAGCAGCCCCTCGCTCATGCCGTAGCACTGCTGTACCTGGCAGCCGAGGACGGCGGGAATCCGGTCGACCTGGTCGGGGCGAGGGCGGGCTCCTCCCACCTGGATCACCCGCAGACTGGATAGGTCGGCACCGCTCGTGGCCGCCGCCTCCACCCAGCGCTGTGCCAGCGCCGGCACCAGCGTGGTGTGGGTGACGGACTCCCGCTCGACGAGATCGAAGGCGACCGAGGGTTCGGCCGAGGAGCCGAGCACGACCCGCCCGCCGGCGGCGAGAGTGCCCAGGACCCCCGGGCAGCCGAGCACGAACCCGTGGGTCGCCGGCATCACCGCGAGGTATACCGACTCGGGGCCGACTCCGGAGAGCTCGACGGTGCGTAGCAGCTGGTATGCGTACGCCTGCGCGATCCGCGGAATCACCTTCGGCGGGCCGGTGGTCCCGCTGGAGAGCAGGCAGAGCGCCGGGTCCTCGAGGGTGGCCGGCCCCGGGTCGTCCGGCAGCGGGCGGGTGCCCGACGGCCGGCAGAGGGCCGTCAGGTCGATGAGGGTGGCTGCTCCTCCATCTGCCGCAGTGTCTCCCGCCGGATCGGTGACCGTCGCTGTCGCGGTACCGGCCACGAGAACGAGGCGCAGGCAGGCGTGGTCCGCCGCGAGTTGTCGTGCCAGGTCCAGGTGGGAGAAGCGGGCATAGCTGTGCGGAACGGCGATCGCTGCCGGTTGGGTGACCCGGACGACCTGCTCGAGCTCGTGCCGGCGCAGGGTGACCGGGGCGAGCACGGCCGGTGCGCCGAGCCGAGACAGCGCGAGGGTGAGCACGATCAGCTCCACGTCGTTCGGAAGCTGCACGACGACCCGGTCTCCTCGACGAACACCCCGTGAGCTCAGCCGGGCCGCGGCCGTGACAACCGCGTCCCGCAGCTCGCTGTGGCTCAGGCGCCGCCCACCCGCGACGAGTGCCTCCCCCTCGACACCGGATCCCAGCACGAGCTCGTCCACACGCAGGTTCCCCCAGAGGCCGTCCCGCTCGTACCCGCGGGCCCGCGCCGCGGGGATACGGATCACCGCGGCCGCCTCTCCCCTCGCCTGGCCGATCTGTTCGTCGAGCTCCCGGAGCGTGTAGTCGTGGGTGTCCCAGAGATTCACGATCACGCCGAACCGCCTCCGCAGCAGGGACTCCAGTTCGACGGTCTCCGTCGAGTCCAACGCGAGATGTTCGCGGATCCGACTGTCCGGAAGAAGTTCCACCTCCTCGACTCCAAGCCCCACCAGCACATCACGCAGTTCCTTCATTTCCACCGCCCGCTGGTCGCCATCCGATTTTGGAGAACGACCCTATCCGAATACCACCGACATCGGGGTCTACTTCTGGTCGTAGAACCGACCGTAGTCCATCGTCCAGTAGAGACACCCCCGACCAAAAATGCACGATCATGACGGCTGCCCGCCAGCCGGAAATCGTTGAAGCGGTGCGACCAGTCCGCCATGGAGTACTCCGGGTCGGAGTCCGAGGCAGTACGGGAAGTGGCTACCACGATGTCACCAGATGCCTATATCGTTCCTTACCCCGGACGTGGCAGCGTGCTGGGCACCGAAGAGGCCGAGGCCGTCGCGAGAGTGCTGAACTCCGGTTCGCCGTTGTCGTCAGGGCGGTATCGGGAGGCTTTCGAGCGACGGTTCAGCGAGCTGGTCGGCACGCGCCACGCCCTGTCCGTCACCAGTGGCACGGTCGCGCTGGAGCTCGCGATCTCCCTGTTGGACCTGTGGCCGGGCGACGAGGTCATCGCCACACCGCAGACCTACAAGGCGACTGTCCAGCCACTGCTGCGTCATCCGGTCACCGTGCGCTTCTGCGACATAGACCCCGTCACGCTGAACGCGGACCCGGACTCCATAGCCACGCTGATCACGCCCCGAACCAAGGCCATCCTCCTGGTGCACTTCGGCGGCGTCACGGCGGACATGAACAAGATCATGAAAATCGCCCGGGGGGCCGGGGTCCTGGTGGTCGAGGACTGCGCCCATGCTCTGGGCGGCTCCTACTTCGGAGCCAGCCCCGGATCACTGGCCGACATCGGCTGTTTCAGCTTCCACTCCAGCAAGAACATCACCACCCTCGGCGAGGGCGGCATGGTCACGCTGAACCGAGACGACTGGGCCGAGCGCCTCGACCTGATGCGGTCCAACGAGTCCGACAGCATCTACGCGCCGGCGCCGCGGACACTCGGCGGCCAGGCCGCCGCGCATACCTGGATGCTGCATCCGGGAAACGCCTTCAGCCACGACTGCACCCAAATTCGGCACCCGGGCACCAACGCCATAATGTCCGAGCCGGCCGCGGCGGTGGGACTGGTCCAGCTCGACCGTCTGACCGATCTGATCAACCGGCGGCAGGAAATCGCCGGGAGGATCAGCGCGACGCTGGCGCCCTTTCCATTCGTGCGAGCTGTTCCCGAACAGCCCGGCGTCGTCAACGCCCATCATCTCTACACCTTCTTCCTCGATCCCGGATCCGGCATCACACGTGACGCCCTGGTGGGCCGGCTGGAGCAGCTGGGGATCGAGATGCGGCTGCGCTACTTTCCGCTGCACCTGCTGCCGGAGTGGCGGGCGCAGGGCCACCACCCGGGCGAGTGTCCCGTCACCGAGCGCATGTGGTTCGACCAGCAGGTCAATCTTCCCTGCCAGCCAGTCCTCTCCGAGGAGCAGATCTCGTATCTGCTCAGGGCCCTGAGAACCGTCCTCTCCGAGGCGGAGACCGCGAACCGGGCCCTGGCCGGCACCTGAGGACCCGCCGCGCCCGATCTTTTCCGACGCCCGCCGACACCCAGGAAGAGGACGAACAACGATGACGCAGACGACCCCGTTCGACCTGATCGTGATCGGCGGCGGGCCGGTCGGCCTGTCGACCGGCTGGCAGGCGGCCTCCCGTGGTCACCGCACTCTGGTGATGGACCGGTACGGCTTCTTCACCGAACGCGCCGGGACCAGCGGCGCGGAACGTCACTGGCGACTGCAGTACACGCAGGAGGACCTCTTCCAGCTGACGCTGGCGGCACTGCCGCAGTGGCGGAAGCTGGAGGAGCTGGCCGAGCGAAGACTGATCTACCAGATCGGCAGCCTGTGGTTCGGCGACATCAACGTGGACACCAACGAAGGTCAGATCGCCGCCACGGCCCGGGTGATGGACAAGCTCGACATCCACTACGAGTGGCTGCAGGCCAGCGAGATCGAGCGGCGGTTCGGCTTCGCCGGGCTGCCACCCCATTTCGAGGGCTTCCTGCAGTCCGACGGCGGCACCATCGACGTGCGCGGCACCCTTGCCGCGCTGTATGGCCAGGCGCAGCGGCACGGCTGCGTGCTGCGTTCCGGTGAGTCCGCGCTCGAGGTGCGTCCCGACGCCGACGGCGTGACCGTGCGCACCGACCGGGCGACCTACCGGGCCGACAAGGTGGTGCTGGCCAACGGCGGGCACATCAACGACCTGCTCCGGCCCCTGGGCGTCACGCTGGACATCCAGGTCTACGAGATGCCGATCGTCGGGCTGCGACGCCGCGACGACAGTGTTGACTTCCCGTTCTGGTTCGTCTTCCAGGAACCGACCCCCGAGGACACCAACCTGTTCTACGGCTTCGGCCGCAACCCGTGGTCGCCGAGCGAACTGGTCCGGGTCGGCCCCGTCTTCGAGGTGAACCCGCTCGGCCATGCCGACCAGGCCACCGGCGTCCCGGACCGGCGGCACGTGGCCCGTACCGGCGCGTGGGTCAACCGGCATCTGCCCGCGGTCGATCCGGCGCCGGCGCACGTCTCCGCCTGCCTGGCGGTGCTGCCCGGTGATCTCAGCCGCCAGTTCTACCTCGGTGACGCCGCGGGCCTGATCGATCACGGCGAGCACATCGTGCTGTACAGCGCCGGTTGGGGCTTCAAGTTCGTGCCGCTGCTCGGACAGATCTGCGCGGATCTCGCGCTGAACGGCGGCACCACCCACGACATCGCGCGACTGGCACCCACCGCCCGGCAGGAGGACCAGCGATGACCGTCACCGACCACCCGGGGGCACGTCCCGACGCGCAGGCCGCGGACGTCGCCGTCGTGGGTATGGCGGGTCGCTTCCCCGGCGCCGAGAACCTGGACGCTTACTGGCGCAACCTGCGTGAGGGCGTCGAGTCGATCCGGACGCTCTCCGACGCCGAGCTGCTGGCCGAGGGCGTCCCGGAGGAGCTCTTCTCCCGCCCCGGCTATGTGCGGGCAGCCTCCGTCCTCACTGGTATCGACCAGTTCGACGCGGGCTTCTTCAACCTTTCCGCCAGGGAGGCCGCCCTGCTGGACCCGCAGCAGCGCCTGTTCCTGGAGACCGTCTGGCACGCGCTGGAGGACGCCGGGCGCGGCCCCGGTACCGACGCCGACGTCGGCGTGTTCGCCGGCGCCGGGATGTCGGCCTACCTGATGTCCAACCTGCTCGGCGGCCGCCGGATCGTGACCAGCCCGTCGATGTTCGAGCTGCAGATCCACAACGACAAGGACTATCTCGCCACCCGCACCGCGTTCCTGCTCGGGCTCACCGGCCCGGCGGTCACCGTGCAGACAGCCTGCTCCAGCTCGCTGGTGGCGGTGCACCAGGCCGTGCGGTCCCTGCTCGCGGGCGACTGCGGCACCGCGGTGGCGGGCGGTGTCTGCGTGCGGGTCCCCCATCACGTGGGTTACCTGTACGAGGAGGGACTCATCTACTCCCCGGACGGCCACTGCCGGCCGTTCGACGCGGATGCCCGGGGCACCGTGTTCGGCAGCGGCGTCGGTGCGGTGGTGCTGCGCAGACTCAGCGACGCGCTGGCCGACGGGGACAACGTCCTGGCGGTCATCCGGTCGATCGCGGTCAACAACGACGGCTCCGACAAGGTCGGCTACACCGCTCCCAGCGCCTCCGGGCAGGAACGGCTGGTCGCCCGGGCCCTGGACGCCGCCGCGATCGACCCCCGCACCGTGACGGCCATCGAAGCGCACGGCACCGGAACCCCGGCCGGTGATCCCATCGAGATCAATGCGCTGACCAGGGCGCTGGCTCGGCACACCGCCGACACCGGCTTCTGCGCCCTCGGTTCGGTGAAAGCCAACATCGGTCATCTCGAGTCCGCTGCCGGAGTGGCGAGCCTGATCAAGGCCGTGCTGCAGCTGCGTCACCGCGAGCTCACACCCGACCCGCACTTCCAGCGGCCGAACCCACGTATCGACTTCGACAGGACGCCGTTCTACGTCAACACCGAACTGACCGCCTGGACGAACGGGACCCATCCCCGCCGAATCGGGGTCAGTTCCTTCGGTATCGGCGGCACCAACGCCCACGCAGTCCTGGAAGAGGCCCCGGCCCGGGTGGAGCCGGCAGAGCCGGTGCTTCCCCAGCGACCACAGATCCTGGTTCTCTCCGCGAAGTCACCGAAGGCGCTGGACCAGGCCACCGCCGAACTGGCCGCCCAGCTGGCCGCCACCGCCGAGGCCGTCGGGACCGCCGCCGCCGGGACCGAGACCACCACCGCCGCGCACCGGTTGGAGGCGGTGGCCGCCACCTCCCAGCTCGGCCGCACGTCACTGCGGTTCCGCCGCGCACTCGTCGCCGGTGATCTCGGCACGGCCGCCGGCCTGCTGGCGGGAGCCGCTCCCGACCGGGTGTCCAGCGCGGTCGCCCCGCTGGCCCCGCCCGCGGTGGTGTTCCTCTTCCCGGGGCAGGGCACCCAGTACCCCGGCATGGGCCGCGGGCTCTACGACCAGGAGCCGGTCTTCCGCGCCGCGGTCGACGCCTGCGCCGAGATCCTGGCCCCGCACCTGGCCGTCGATCTGCGCGAGGAGCTCTACCCGGACAGCGCCGACGCGCGGGCCGCCGGTCCCCGGGACCTGCGGCTCGCGCAGACCGCGCTCGCCCAGCCCGCACTGTTCGCCACCGAGTACGCCCTCGCCCGCCTGCTGGAGAGCTGGGGCGTCCGACCAGCCGCCATGATCGGGCACAGCCTCGGCGAGTTCGTCGCGGCCGTCCTGGCCGGGGTGGCCGACCTGGCCGACGTCCTGCGACTGGTCGCCCTGCGCGGGCAGCTGATGCAGACCCTCCCACCCGGAGGCATGATCGCCGTCGGCGCGTCGGAAGACGATCTCACCGGCCTGCTGCCGCCGGAGCTGTCCGTGGCCGCGGTCAACGCTCCCGGCCTGTGCGTGGTCTCCGGGCCGCACGAGGCACTCGCGCGGCTACGCGAACGCCTCGCCGACCGGGACATTTCCACCCGCCCGCTGCACACCTCACATGCCTTCCACTCCTCGATGGTCGACCCGATCGTGCCCGCGTTCACCGAGGAGATCCGCTCGCTGGACCTACGGGAACCCGAGCACCGCATCCGGTCCACGGTCACCACGGGCTGGCTGGGCGGGCGGGACGCGCGGGATCCCGAGTACTGGGGCGGCCACATGCGCCGCCCGGTGCGGTTCGGAGCCGCGGTCCGCGACACCGCGGCCGAGCTGGGGCCCTGCGTGTTCCTGGAGGTCGGGCCCGGCAACACCCTGGGTACGCTGGCCCGCCAGGCGGCGGAGCCGGCGACGGTCACGGCGGTGCTGGGCGGCATGCGGCGGCCCGACCAGGACGCCCCCGATCTGGAGGTGCTACTCGGCTCGCTGGCCGGCCTGTGGCTGGCCGGTGTCGCGGTCGACTGGAGCCGCTCGCAGCCGAACCGGCCGAACCGGCCGAACCGGCCGAAGGCGACGCTGCCCGGTTACCCCTTTCAGCGCAGGCGGTACTGGGTGGAGCCCGCCACCCCGGGCTCCGACACGATCCTCGCCGTACCCGACGGCATCGTGGGCGAGGCGGAGACCACGGCTGATCCCGGCGGGGAGACGGACACCTCCAGCGGCCGTCCCGAGCACCTGATGACGACCTACACGGCGCCCCGCGACCAGACCGAGCACGCCCTCGCCGGCCTGTGGGAGGAGTTCTTCGGCTTCGCCCCGGTCGGCGTCCACGACAACTTCTTCGAGCTCGGCGGCCATTCGCTGATGGCCACCCAGATCCTCAACCGGCTGCGGTCGGAGCTGGGACGGACCGCGACGCCGAGCCAGCTCCTCGCGCAGCCGACCGTGGCCGGGCTGGCTCGGCTGCTCGCCGAGGGCGGAGGCACCGACGACCTCGAACCGGAGCTGCCGCAGCTGACCCCGGCACCCGCGCTGCGGCACGAGCCGTTCCCTCTCAACGAGATGCAGCAGGCCCAGTGGATCGGGCGGCTCGGCAGCTTCGACATGGGCGGGGTGGCTCCGCACCTCTACCTGGAGTTCGACAGCGACACCCTCGACCCGGCCCGGCTGGAGCGTGCCTGGTGGGGGGTGATCGGCCAGCACGAGATGCTGCGCATGGTCGTACTGCCCGACGGCCGGCAGCGGGTGCTGGCGGACGTCCCCCGGTACCAGTTCGCGGAACTCGACCTGCGTGGCCTGACCACCGAGCGGGCCGGCGCGCTGCTGGCCGAGGTCTCCGACCGGATGGCCGCCGACGTGCGCCCGGCCGACACGTGGCCGCTGTGGGAGATCCGGGTGTCCCGGCTCGACGACCGGACGATCCGCACCCATGTGAGCTTCGACCTGCTCTGCGCGGACGTCGCGAGCTTCTTCTACCAGGTCCTGCCGGCCTGGCGGGACCACTACCAGGCCCTCGGGCAGGGTGCGCCGGCGCTCGCCGAGCCCGCCGGGACGTCCTTCCGTGACTATGTGCTGGCCGAGGAGTCTCTGCGGCAGACACCGCTGTACGAGCGTTCTCTTCAGTACTGGCAGCGGCGGATCCGTGAGCTGCCGCCAGCGCCGGAGCTGCCCACGGTGATGGCTCCCGGCGAACTCGCCCGGCCGACGTTCGTCCGCCGCCACGCGACGCTGGACGCCGACACCTGGGCCGCGATCAAGGAGAGGGCCGGTGAGCACGGTGTCACTCCCTCGAGCGTCCTGCTCGCCGCGTACGCGGCCGCGCTGGGCCGGTGGAGCACTCATCAGCACTTCACGCTGAACTTCACGGCCGTCAACCGGCTGCCGTTCCACCCGGACGTGATCGACATGGTCGGCGAGTTCGCCTCCTTCGAGCTGCTGGAGGTGGATCTGCGGGGGGTCGACACATTCGCCGATCTAGTCACCCAGGTGCAGCGGCGCAGCTGGGAGGACTTCGAGCACCGCTACGTCAGCGGCGTGCGGATCATGCGGGAGCTGAACCGGCTGCGCGGGCAGGCCAGCGGCGGCGCGATGCCCGTCGTCTTCACCAGCGCGCTGTCGACCGAGACCGACCCAGCCTCCGTGCCGTCCCCGGTCGCCTGGCTCGGCGAGCAGGTCGGGTTCATCTCGCAGACCCCGCAGGTCACCATCGACCACTTCGTCCTCGAGTTCGGCGGGCGGCTGGAACTCGCCTGGCACGCCGTGGACGAGCTGTTCCCCCCCGATCTGATGGCGGAGATCTTCACAGCCTACCAGGAGCTGCTCGCCGGGCTGGCCACCGCGCGGGGCTGGCAGGGCCCGCCGCTGGCGGCCCTGCCGACCTGGCAGCTCGACGCCCGGACGCGTGCCAACGACACCGGTGGCCCCGCACCGTCCGGACTGCTGCCGACCCGGGTACTCAACGCCGGGCTCGACCCCTCCTACGCGGCGCTGCCCGCGGTCATCACCACGGAGCGGGCCCTGCCGCACGCCGAGCTGGCCGGGCGTGCGGTCGAGGTCGCCCGGCTCCTCGCCGCGCACGGTCTGGGCCGGGGTGCCCTGGTCGGTGTCGGCCTGGCCAAGGGCTGGCGGCAGGTCGTCGCCGCGGTCGGTGCCAGCGCGGCGGGATGCACCTATGTGCCGATCGACCCCGGCCTGCCGGCCGCCCGGCGGCAGTGGCTCGTCGAGCACGCCGGCATCGATTGTGTTCTTGTCGAGGCCGGCGACGACCGGCAGTGGCCGGACGCGGTGTCCCTGCTCGTCGTTCCCGACGGGAAGGACTGGGACCCGCGGGCGGTGGCCGGCTGGCGCTGCCCGGCGGAGCCGGAGGACCTCGCCTACATCATCTACACCTCCGGTTCCACCGGCACGCCGAAGGGCGTCGCCGTCACCCACGCGGCCGCGCTGAACACGCTGGATGACGTGGTGGAGCGATTCGCCGTCACGCACCGGGACCGGGTGCTAGGCCTGTCCTCGCTCAGCTTCGACCTGTCGGTCTTCGACATTTTCGGGGTGCTGGGTACCGGCGCCGCGCTGGTCCTGCCGGATGCCGAGGCACGACGCGACCCGGCGCACTGGGCCACGCTCGTCCACAAGCACGCGGTCAGTGTGTGGAACACGGTGCCGGCGCTGTTGGACATGCTGGTCACCTACGTGGAGAGCACCGCACAACCGCAACCGCTCTCGCCACCAGCGCGGTCGCTGCCGCTGCGGCTGGCGCTGCTCAGCGGGGACTGGATCCCGGTCAGTCTGCCCGACCGGGCCCGGGAGCTCAGCCCCGGCCTGTCGGTGGTCAGCCTCGGCGGCGCGACCGAGGCGGCGGTGTGGTCCATCGCTTTCCCCGTCGGTGCGGTCCCGCCGACGTGGACCTCGATCCCCTACGGCTACCCTCTGCGCAACCAGACGTTCCACGTGCTCAACGACCGCATGGAGCCGGCACCCGTCTGGACCGCCGGGCAGCTGCACATCGGCGGGGCGGGTCTGGCCGCCTGCTACTGGAACGACGAGCGCCGCACCGCCGAATCGTTCGTGTTCCGCCCCGGGACCTCGGAACGGCTCTACCGCACCGGCGACCTCGGTCGCTACCTGCCCGACGGCTCGATCGAGTTCCTCGGCCGGGAGGACTTCCAAGTCAAGATCGGCGGTTTCCGGGTCGAGCTGGGCGAGGTCGAGCACGCCATAGCGCAGCACGACGGTGTGCAGGCCGTCGTCGCGGCGGCGCTGGGCGAACGCGCCCAGCGCCGGCTGGTTGCCTACCTCGTGCCCCGACCCGACAACGGCGTACGCCTCGACGCCGACGCGCTGGCCGCCTCGGTACGCCGGCATCTGGCCGACACGGTACCGGCCTACCTGGTGCCCGCCGACCTCGTCGTCCTCGACCGCCTTCCGCTCAGCGACAACGGGAAGGTCGACCGGGCCGCGCTGCCGGCACCCGAGCGGGTCGGGAGAACCGCCGACGATCCCGACGACCACCACAGCGAGACGATACGGCTGCTGACAGCACTCGCCAGCGAGATCCTCTCGGTGGAGACGGTCGGCGCGAGCAACAACTTCTTCGCGCTCGGCGGGGACTCAATCATGGGCATCCAGCTCGTGGGCCAGGCCACCGCCAGAGGGCTGCGGATGCGTCCCCAGGACCTGTTCGAGAGCGAGACATTCCTCGACCTGGCAGTGCGGCTGGACCAGCTGCCGGAGGCCGGCCCCGAGGCCACCCTGGTGCCGCTCACCGAGCACCAGCGCGTTCTCGCCGCCGCGGGCACCGTGAACCGGCTCGTCGTCGACCTCGTGGACGGCACCGACGCGACCGCGGTGGAGCAGGCGGTACTGGAGCTCGTCCGCCGGCATGACGCGCTGCGGCTGGCGCTGCGGTCGCGCACGGACACCGACGGAACGGACGTGTCCGGCCAGTACGACGCGGACCCGCCGCAAGACAGCCTGTTCTCCCGGATCGACCTGCGTGGCCTGGCGTCCGAGGCCCAGGAGGGCGCACTGGCCGAGATCGCGGCCGAGATGGCCGCGGAGATCGACCCCAGGGCGGGCGTCACGGTCAAGGTCGCGCAGGTCCTCACCGGTGGCCGGGAACGCCTGCTCTGGCTCGCCGCGGCCACCGCGGCGGACGACGCGTCCTGGCGGTTACTGCTGGCCGACTTCGCGCACGCCCACCAGCAGCTCGCCGACGGTGCGCCGATCCGCTGGGAGACTCCCGCGGGCTCGTTCCTCGGCTGGGCCGCGGGCCGCCCCGACGGGCCGGTGACCGGCACCGACATGTCGACGGCCGGCGCCGGCGGGCCGGGGTCGGCCGGCGCCGGTCCGCGCCCATGGTCGCCCGGGAGCCGCCGTACGGTCCTGACAGCCGAGACGACCGACCGGCTGCGCGCGGCGGCACTGCGCGCCTACCGCCTCGACCTCGGCGAGGCCGTGGCCCTGGCCGTCGCGCTGGCCGTCGCCCGGGCCGGTTCCTCCGACGGCCGGCCCTCACTGAGCGTCGAGCGGTCCGACCGGCCGGCCGCGCTCGCCGCGGCGGCGGGACGGTTCACCCGGCTCGTCACGGTCGCGGTGCCGCCACCCGACGCCCTCCTAGGGGATGTCGTCAGCACGGTGAAACGGCAGCTCCGGCAGGGCTCGTCCCCGCCGCCTCCCGGCTGGATGCTGCACATGCGGGAGCTCTCCGACGGCGAGTGGCAGCCGCCGTCCGGCCCGCTCGTGCTGGACGCTGTGGCCGGCCCGACCGAGGTGCTGCACCTTCCGGGGAGCACGGCGACCGCCGGGTCCGGCCCGCTGGACGAGGTCCGCGACGAGACCGCCGCGCCAGGCGAGGTCGGGGCCCGGGGCGAGGTCGGTGCAGTCGTCGTGGCGGGCGCGCTGTGGCTGACCTGGCGTCACACCGCTGAGGCGGCCGCGGCGGTCGCGGCCGTGGCGGAGGCGTTCCCCGCGGCGGTCGAGACCGTGATCGAACACTGCGCCGACGGCGAGGTCGGGGACTACGACCCCAGCGACTTCCCGCTCGCCGCCATCGGGCCGGACGAGCTGGCCGATTTCCTGTCCACTCTCGAGTAGAAGGCAGCGCAGATGAGCCCACACGAGGCAGCCAGGGACGTCGAGGACGTCTACGAGCTCACCCCGATCCAGCAGGGCCTGCTGTTCGAGCAGCTCGCCCGCGGCGACACCGGGGTGTACATCGAACAGCTCCTCCTCACCTTCGACGGGATCCTGCGGCCGGAGGAGTTCCGTCGGGCCTGGCAGCGGGTCGTCGACCGGCACCCGATCCTGCGCACCTCGTTCCACTGGCGGTCCGGGGGCAGCGCGCTGCAGGTGGTCCGCCGGCACGCCGAGCTTCCCTTCGAGGTACTCGACTGGCGGGGTGTTCCGGTGGCTGAGCAGCGCCGGCGGATCACGGACTGGCTCGACCGCGAAAGGATCGCCGGCTTCCCGCTGGACCGCGCACCACTGATGCGACTCTCGGTGATCCACAGCGAGCCGGAACGGTGGATCTTCGTTTGGCGGCTGTCCCACCTGCTGATGGACGGCTGGTCCTTCGGTCTGGCGGTGACCGACTTCATCGACTGTTACCGCGCGGTGTGCCTCGGCGAATCCGCTGTCCCCGCCCGACGCCCGGCGCGGCCCTACCGGGACTACGTGGCCTGGTGGGCCGACCAGGACGGGACGGACAGCCGTGCCTTCTGGGAGGCGGAGCTGGCCGGGTTCAACCCGCCGGAGCCGCTCCAGCTCGGCGGCACGCCGCCGGCTCCGGGCACCCCGAGCCACGGGTTCGTCGAGCTCGACCTGTCAGACCTCGAACCCGGGCTGCGGGAGCTGGCCCGGACCCAGCAGCTGACTCTCAACACCCTCGTCCAGGGCGCGTGGATGATCGTGCTCGCCCACCACTACGGCACCAACGACGTCATCTGCGGATTCACGATGGCGCACCGCCCGGCGGAGCTCCCCGGCAGCGAGTCGATCCTCGGCCCGCTGATCG
The DNA here is from genome assembly GCF_041008525.1 of Parafrankia sp. FMc2. Classification (NCBI taxonomy): domain Bacteria; kingdom Bacillati; phylum Actinomycetota; class Actinomycetes; order Frankiales; family Frankiaceae; genus Parafrankia; species Parafrankia sp. FMc2. The sequence continues at coordinate 41,452 of NZ_JBFLUG010000048.1, forward strand.
CGACCATGCCCGTCCGTGAACAGCTGGAACCGACCCGGACAGCGCTGGCCTGGCTACGGGACCTGCAGGTCCACATCGCGGCGGTCCGGGAGCACACCACCATGCCGCTGTTCGAGGTCCAGCGGATCCTGGAACTCCCGCTAAACGTCCCGATGTTGGAGAGCAGCGTCTCCTACGAGAACATGCCGATGCCGGACTTCGCTCTCACCGAGACCGGGATCAAGCTCGCCGAGATGAGCTACGACGGCCGGCCGCACTACCCGATCACCATGGTCATCATGCCCGGTGAAGGAATGCCGCTGCGGGTCATCTACGACCGCGGCCGGTTCTCGGCCCAGGCGGCGCACCGGTTCTGCCACCAGCTGCGCTCGGTGCTGAAGACCGTCAGCTCGACGCCGGAACTCACCCTCGGCGAGCTCTTTCCCGTGCCGGCGCGGATCCGGCCGCTGCCCGGCGCGGCGGACGGTCCCTGCGGCGTCGACCGGTCTGCCCTGCACGAAACCTTCTCGGCCCGGGTCACACGTACCCCCGACCAGGAGGCGGTGTCGTTCGCCGGGAACCGGCTGACCTACCGTGAGCTGGACGAGCGCAGCCGCTCTGTCACCGAGGCCCTGCTCGCGGCGGAAACAGCGCCGGGTGACCGGGTCGGCCTGCTCCTGGAGCAGTCGGAGATCATGGTCGCGGCGATGATCGGGGTACTCCGGGCCGGCGCCGCCTACGTCCCGCTCGATCCTGCGCACCCGCCGCAGCGGCTGGCGGCGACAGCCGGTGATGCTGGGATCGCCGCGGTGCTGACCACGGCCGCGTTGACCGGGCGGCTCCCCGGATTCGGCGGACCGGTCGTGGAACTCGACGGCCCGCTCCCACCGCCAACCGACCGCCCGTTGCCCGAGGTCGCGGCAGACGACCCCGCGTACGTCCTCTACACCTCCGGCTCGACCGGTGCGCCCAAGGCGGTGGTGGTCACCCATCACAACGTCCAGAGTCTGCTGGCCGCAGGCAGGATGCTGTTCGGTTTCGACGCCGACGACGTCTGGACCTTCAGCCACTCCTTCTCCTTCGACTACTCGGTATGGGAGATCTGGGGTGCTCTGGGCAACGGCGGCAGGCTCGTCGTCGTCCCGGCCTCGACGGTGCGCACACCGGACGAGTTCCACCGGCTGGTGGCGGAGGAGTCCGTGACGGTGTGCAGCCAGACCCCGATCCTGTTCGAGAGCTTCGCGGCCGCCGATGCCACGGCCACCCGCCGGCTGTCGCTGCGGCAGGTGTTCATCGGCGGCGACCGTCTGCACAGCTCGACGCTCCGCCCGTGGATCGAGCGCCACGGCGCGCGGGAACCTCGGTTGTACAACCTCTACGGCGTCACGGAGGCCGCCGTCGTGTCCACCTGCCACCGCATCACGGAAGAGGACGTCCGGGCCGACGCCCCGCTGCCGATCGGGCGCGTCCTACCCAACCAGCGGGCCTATCTCCTCGACGAGCGGGACCGGCCAGTGCCGCCCGGGGGACGGGGCGAGCTGTGCCTGGCCGGCCCAGCTGTCGCTGCCGGCTACCACAACCGTGCGGAGCTGACTGCCCGACGGTTCGGCGTCGAACCCGCACTGCCACGGGCGCGTATGTACCGGACCGGGGACCTGGCCCAGGCGCTGCCGGACGGAACGCTGCGCTTCTCCGGCCGCGACGACGGCCAGGTAAAGGTACGTGGGTACCGGGTCGAGCTCGGTGAGATCGAGGCCGCCATCCGCGCCCATCCGGCTGTCCGCACGGCGGTGGCGACGGCACGCCCGGACGGGACCGGTGGTTCGCGCATCCTGTGCTACGGCGTTCCCGCGGGCGGGCAGGTCGCCGAGGCCGAGGTGCTGGAGTTCGCCGCCCGGCGGCTGCCCGAACACATGGTCCCGGCGGTGTTCGGCTGGCTCGCCGAGTTCCCGACCACCTCCGGCGGGAAGATCGACGTCCGCGCCCTGCCAGAGCTGGGCACCTCGACCTCCGCCGGTCATGTTCCGCCGCGCACGACGCTCGAGCGCGAGGTGGCCGAGGTCATCGCCGGTCTGGTCGCGCTGCCGGCGGTCGGCATGCACGACCGCCTCGCCCACCTCGGCCTGCACTCCGCGCATCTCATGCGGCTCATGACGGTCCTGCGCGCACGCTGGGACGTCTCCGTCCCGCTCGGCGCGTTGTACGCGTCGCCCAGGGTCACCGACATCGCCCGGCTCGTCGAGGAGGGCCGACAGGCCACCGAGTCCGACGGGCATCCCGGCGGGGGCGACGCACGGTGAGCGGCGTCGGCGCGGGCAGCACACCCAACAGCGGGCCGTACCCAACCGACGCGGCATGGCGGGCCTCGGTGCGGGCCTTCGCCCGCGAGCACATCGCCCCGCTGTCCGCGGAGATGGACCGCTCCGCGTCGCTGGACGGCGGGCTGCGCCGGCAGCTGTTCTCGGCGGGTCTGATGGCTGTGGAGGCCCCGGTGCGGTACGGCGGGCGCGGGGGCTCCCTGTTCCAGCTGGTGCTCACCATCGAGGAGATCGCCCGGGTGGACTCCGGCGTGGCGGTCTGTGTCGACGTGCAGAACGCCCTGATGGTCGCGACGCTGCTCCGCCGGGGCGACGGAGACCAGAAGCGACGTCACCTGCCGCTGCTCGCCACCAGGCGGATCGGCGCGTTCGCACTGTCGGAGGAACAGTCCGGCAGCGATGCGTTCGCGATGTCGACCACCGCGGAGCAGCTCGACGACGGCAGCTGGGTGCTGCACGGCCGCAAGCGCTGGACCAGCAACGCGGCCGCGGCCGATCTGTTCCTGGTCTTCGCTCGCAGCGAGGCGCACGGCGTCTGCGCGTTCCTGGTGGAACGCGCGGCGGCTGGCCTCACCGTCCTGCCGCGCACCGAACAGCTGGGGATCCGAGCCGCCTCCACCGCCGACCTGGCGCTGTCCGGCGTGCGGGTCCGCCATCAGGACTGTCTGGGCGGGGCAGGCGGTGGCGAGGCAGTCGCCCTCGCCGCTCTGGACATCGGACGCATCGGTATCGCCGCCCAGCTCGTCGGTCTGGCCCAGGGCGCGCTCGACGAGGCGACCGCCTACAGCAGGCGGCGCCAGCAGTTCGGTCGGAAGATCGGCTCGTACCAGGGGATCCAGTTCGTCCTGGCGGACATCGCGACCGAGGTCGCGGCGGCTCGCGCACTGCTTTACCAGGTCGCCCGCGAGGTGGAAGCGGGGGGAGATGTCGGCGAGCGCCTGTCGCGGTCGGCGATGGCGAAGTACTTCGCCTCCCAGGTCGCCGAACGAGCGGCATCCCAGGCCGTGGAGGTGCTCGGCGGCAACGGCTACACCCGCGAGTACCCCGTCGAGCGGTTCTTCCGGGACGCGAAGGCGGGGAAGATCTACGAGGGCACCTCGAACATCCTGCTGCGCAGCATCGGCAAGGCTCTGTAGAAGACCGGGAGGACCGCGGGTGGGGGGCGTGGAAGCGGGTTGCGGCTCCGCGCGGTCTGCACGGACCTCCATGCCTGCTCGCCCTCCCGCCCGCCGCCTTCTCTGGCACCATGCCCTCCCGTGCCGCTCCCGGCGGTGCCGGTGCTCCCGGCGCGGTCCGGTGCGAGCCCGTACTGCAGGGCGATGAGCACTGCTTCGGTGCGGTTCGCGGCGCCGAGCTTGTGGTAGATCATGTGGAGGTGCGCCTTGACCGTCTGCTCGGTGATGTGCAGCACCCGCCCGATCCGGCGGTTGGACGAGCCCTCCGCGAGGAGGAACAGCACCTCCTGCTGACGGCGGGTGAGCGCGGGCGCCGGCGGGCCTGGTATCGCCCCGGGCGGGTCGGCGGTCACATCCGCCGCCCGTTCGGGCGGCCGGGTGGAGAGGCCGGCCGGCGGTTCCTCCGGGGAGTCCCCACCTGCCCGGCCCGTGGGGCCCGTCGGCGGAAGCCGTCCCCTGGCCCTGCGCGCGACGTCCCCGATTCCCTGCAGACATGCCAGAACCCGGTCGGCCATCTCGATCGCAGGGCGAAGTCTCACGGCACCTGGTCGGGTGGAGTGCCGGCCGTCAGGGGCATCCGGCGGTCCATCGACGACGATGTCCCTCACGCCGATACCGCGGCCGGCTGCTTCACAAGCTTCCCGGTCTTCCAGACATGAGTGATCTCGGCCGGACGGGCCAGGATGGCGATGTCCTCCAGCGGGTTCCCGGTCAGCCCAAGGACGTCGGCGTCGTACCCGGCGGTGAGCTGGCCGGATCTCGGCGCCTGGGGGCCGAGGGTGAGCGGCGCCAGCGCGGTGCCGGCCGCGACGGCCTCCTCCGGGCTGAAGCCCGCCGCCACCAGATGAACGAACTCCGCGCCGTTGCCGCCCCAGGCGAACGGGGAACCGGGTGTACTGGTGCCGAGGTCGGTTCCTGCCGCGACCCGGACTCCCACGGCTCGCGCGATCGCCATGGCCTCACGGTGGCGGCCTTCGAGCTCGGTCAGCTTACGCAAGGCGGCCGGCGGGACCTCGTCCCGATGGGTGAGGATAGCTTCGTAGGCAGTGCGTGTCGGTACCAGGGTGGCATCCGCGGACTTCATCTCGCTCGCGGTCCGCTCGTCCAGCTCCGTGCCGTGTTCAATGGTGCGACACCCCGCCCGTACCGCGGCCCTGATCCCGGCGATGCCGTGGCAGTGCGCGGCGACCACACGCTCGGCCCGCGCCGCCTCCGCCACCATGACCTTCAGCTCGGCGTCACTGAACTGCTGGTGACGCGGATGGTCCAGCTCACTGATCACCCCTCCGGACGCGCAGATTTTGATCACTTTCGCGCCCATACGCAGTTGCAGGCGGACCGCCCGCAGACACTCCGCCTCTCCGTCCGCGACCTGGAGCATCCCGTCCCGGCGATGCGGGTCCACCACCCAGGGATAGGGCAGGCTGTGCGCGTCGGAGTGCCCACCCGATGGGCTGATCACCCGGCCCGCGGAATAGACGGTCGGCCCCTCGGCAGAGCCCTCGTCGATGACTTGTGCGAGGTAGATTCCGTATCCGCCGAGCTCACGGACGCTGGTGAATCCCGCGTGCAGAGCGCGGCGGGCATCCCGCACGGAGCGGGCCACCGCGATCTCGGCCGGGGTGAGCATCAGGCGTTCGGTGCTCAGCGGGCCGCGGACGCCCGAGAAGTGGGTGTGGCAGTCCCATAGTCCGGGCATCGCCACCGGCACCGTGACTACCGTCTCCTCCGGTCTTGCCGGTGGCGCGCCGGCGGCTGGGCCCGCATAGGTGATGCGGCCATCCGCCAGCAGTAGGATGCCCGATGGTGTCGAGCCGCCACCTCCATGAACGAGAGTCCTGGCATGGATTCTGTACATGTTGACTGGTTCCTTTCCAGGCAGGAAAACAGTTCACACGATCGACGATTACGCCTGTCCCCGGACAATCCGACGGCAACGTTCGACACGGGCCTACCCGGGAGCAGCGACAGCGATAGACAGCCCACAAGCGCGGATTCCACGGGTCGCCGCCCCCGAGCGAAATTCCGTCCGCAGAACAGTAGACCGACCACACGACAGCCATGGAAAAAACGCGAGAATGCCGGCCATCCGTCAGAGACAGGAGGCCCCCGAAGGCGGGGCTACCAATCGGGCACCGGTAGCGCTACACCGTGCCACGTATCCGAACACCTCGCCAGGACATCCCCGTCAGAGGCGTTCGACCTCCGCCGACCCTGCCGACACCGACAACACCGTCAAGGCGATCATTAAATCTCCTTAGGGTCACCTAACTTCAACTAGTATGGGACATCAAGTCACCTTGAAGTCAATGCAAACCAGGTGCACTGCTTCGCCCAGGGCGGCCCGCAAGTCTGTTTACGCAGGTAGGCGGTGGTGCGCGGAAGGCGTGAGACTGGAGCCGGTGCTGGCGGGGTGAGCGGGTGCCTGACGAGGTGACCCTCACGATCCGTAGCGGGCGCGAGAATGATCGCCGGGTGGTCGTGGACGGCTAGCCGCTACGCTCTGCAATTCTCCGTCGGGTGGTGCTGGCCGGGAGATCGCCAGTCCGGGCAACGGAGAATCAACGCCCACAGGGCGGGTGAGGTGGGGCAACGAGGTCCCGGTAAGACGGAGATTTTTTAGATCACCAGCCGCCGGGAGGCCTCGTTGCCGGTCCAGTCTGACATGCCCGTTTCACCCACCGCCGGGAACAGGTCGGACGGTCCGGGGCTGGGGGTGCTCGCGGCGCGGGCGGCCACCGGTCAGGGCCTCGTGGACTTCCTGACCCAGGTGGCCAACCCGCGTGACCCGCGCGGAGTGCGCCACCAGCTGCCGGTGGTCCTGGCGCTGTGCGCCGTGGCGGTAGCCGCCGGAGAGAGCACGCTGGCCGGGGTCGCGCATGCCCCGCCCGTGGTGCTGGCCACGGCTGGCGCACGGGCCAGTCCCCTGACCAGCCAGCGTGAGGCGCCGTCGGCGGACGGTGATCCGGGGTCCTGTCCGCATTGGACGCCTCGGCGCTGGCGACCGCGGCCGGGACGGCGCTGGCCGCCCGGTCGAGGCGGGCCGGCCGCGCCGGGCGCCGGGTGCTCGCCGTCAACGGGAAGACCCTGCGCGGCGCGGCCGGCCTCGATGGCCAGGCTCCGCACCTGCTCGCGGTCGCTGAGCACACCACCGGCACCGTGCTCGCCGCACACGAGATCGGCGCGAAGACCAACGAGGTCACCGCATTCGGCCCGCTGCTACGCGAACTGCACGGCCACGACCCGCTGACCGGGACTGTCATCACCGCCGACGCCCTGCACACCACCCGCGGCCACGCCGACCTGATCGTCACCGGACTCGGCGCGCACTTCGTGTTTACCGTCAAAGCCAACACCCCGGCTCTGGCCGTCGACTGTGTTCAGGCCACCGACTGGACCAAGGCCCCGGTCGGCCACAGCAGCGAGGAGAAGGCCCACGGCCGGCTCGAGAAGCGCACGATCCAACTCGCCGAGGCCAGTGGCACGATCCGCGCCCGCCACCCCCACGCCCGCACCGTTGCGCGCCTGCGCCGCCGCGTCATGCGCACCGTGACCACCGGCAGGGGCTGCCGTCAGGTCACCAGAAAGATCCCGACGACCGTCACCCTCCACATCTTGACAAGCCTGGCCCTCGACGAGGTCACCCCCGCCGAGCTCGCCGGCTACGTCCGCGGGCACCGAACGATCGAGAACCGCATCCACTGGGTCAGAGACGTCACTTTCCGTAAATATGCTCCAGGATCCGGACCGGCCCCTTACCCCGCATCATGGCCACACTCCGTAACATCGCCCATCGGGTTGATCCGTCTCGCCGGTCACAACCGCATAGCCCCCACCATCTACAGAATCCGCCACGACAACACCCTGCTCCTGGCCATCCTCACCCTGGACAACCCCACCGACCTGCATCAATGACTTTGCGGGCCGCCCTGCTGCTTCACCTGGCAGCCTGGAACGAAATAGCTAGGCAGGTACACGGTGGTGACGGTTCACGGCAGACCCAGACTGATGGCGCCGAGATCACCCCGACCCGTGATCCCGAGCTTGCGGTAGACCTGCGTCAGATGCATCTCCACCGCTCGGCGTGTGACGAAAAGCTGCGCAGCGATCTCACGATTGGTTCGGCCGGCCGCCGCCAGCCGGGCGATGCGCCGTTCGCTGGCCGTCAAAGCCTCCGGGCCGTAGGTCCGACCACGCACCCGGCCGCCGAGATCCCGCAACTCGTTGCCGTACCGCTCCCGGAGACGTCGAGCGCCGGCCTTCTCGGCCTGGGCGCAGGCCGCACGCAGGTTCGCCCGCCCCGCCTGCACCCGCCCGGTGCGACCGAGCACCCTGCCGTGTTCGCCCAGCGCGACGATCAGGTCAAGGCTCGGCGGGTCACGCAGCACCGAGACCGCCTCAGCGAGGATTCGGGCTCCCGCCACTCCCCCGGTCGCCTGCCCCAGGGCGCCCAGCGCGCAGCCCAACTCGCGACGGTTCTCCCGGCCACGCGCCGTGGCCAGATCGATGCGTGCCAGCTCCAGCGCGGCTGAGCGATCCCCGACGTCGAGCAGGGCCGGTACGACGCGGGACCGCCACGGCAGCCGGTAGGGCACCGCCTCGCCCCAGCTCTCCAGCAGCTGTCCACAGCGCAGGAGATCCGCGACGGCGCCCTCGGCGTCGGCGGCCTCGTGGCGCAGGCGGCCCCGGCTGCACAACAGCACCACGTGATGCCATCCCATGGAGGTGTCGCCGTCAAGATCGACCTCGGCGAGCAGCCGCAGCGCCGGGCCGAGCTCGCCGCGTTCGACGCAGGTCTCGACCAGCGGGCCGAGAGCCGCGATCACACCGGTAAGGCGTTGCGGATGCTCCAGTGCGGCCAGGCGGGACAGCGCCTCCCCCGCGGCCACCGCCGCCTCGTCGACCCGGGCCGCCGCCAGGAGGACTTCGGCACTCAGCGCGAGTGTCAGCACCGCCCGGACCGGACCCGCCCCCTCGGGTGGCGGCGACACGGCGAACGGCGACAGCGCCACGGCGGGATCGGCGGCGAGTCGACCGCGGAGGAACATCGCCCAGGTGACGGCGAGCCCCGTCGGGTCGTCGGGACGAAGGAAGCGCCACGCCCGCTCCAGGGACATCCGCCGACCGGACGCACCGCCGCGCAGTGCGGCGACGATCTCCTCGGCCTCGTCGTCGAGGTCCCGATCCGAGCTCTGGCCCGAGCTCTGGTCCTGGCCGGTGGCCAGCCGCGACCGCAGGGACGGACCCGGTCCCACGGCTGTCGGATCCTGCGCGGCCAGCGTCGCCTGAAGCACGTCGGCCCGACGCGCGAGGGGGTCACGCAAGCCGGCGGGAGACCCGTCGCGCAGCACCTTCCCCGCTGCCTGTGCCCGACCCAGCGCATCGAGAGCCCTGGCCTGTTCGAACCCGATCGCCCGACGCCGCCGCGGATCCTGCGTGAGCCGAGCGGCGTCCTCGAACCGGGTCAGAGCCAGTTCCGGATCCTGATCGAGCTCCACCGCACCGAGCAGGCACAGGGCTTCGGCTCGACACTCATCGGGCAGCGGGTGGGCCAGCACCAGGCGCAGGATTACCGGCCGCTCTCCCGGCGGCACGGCCCGCAGTGCCCGGCCCAGCGGAGCCGACAGCAGTGCGCCCACCGCCGGATGGTCACTCACCCGGCTGCCGAGGAGGTAGGACACCAGCGCTCCATCAGCCGCCCCACCTGCGCCCAGCAGTCGCGCGCCACCGAGAACCAACCGCACCCGCTCGGCCACGGGGACCGCTTCGAGAACCGCCGCCTGGATGACGGGATGCCGGAATGCCGGAATGCCCAGGGGCCCGGACGGTCCGGAGGACCAGGCCAGCGCAGGCGGGCACAGACCGAGCCGGGCGAGCGTCCCCACAGCCCGCTCCGCGTCCAGCACCGACACCCGCGCGAGGCTCGCCAGTGACGCGACAGCCGGCCGCTCTCCACCGGAGGGAACCACGTCTGGGAGGTCCGCCCCACCGGGGACGGGCCCCGCGAGCACCGCCAACGCCCGCGCGATGGGCATGGCGTCGCCCAGCCGGCCCGACAGCCAGGGGAGCACACCCGACGGGACGATGTGCGGCTCCGGCTCCGGCTCCCCGTTCTTCCAACCCAGCGCCGACATCACCTGGTCGAGCAGGAAGGGGTTGTCACCGGTCCACCACCGCAGACGCGCGCGGAAATCGCGGGACGCCCCGGGCAGCGCCCAGCCGACGAAGTCGTCAGCGGCACGTTCGTCCAATGTGTCCAGGACCAGTCGCCTGCCACCGCGCATCTCATGGAACAGCTCGTCAAGCAACATCGGCTCCGGCCGCAGCCGACCCGAGAGCCTGCCGATCAGGACACCCAGCCGCCGACCGGTCAACCGGCGGGCGACGAAGGCCAGGCAACGCAACGAATCTGCGTCGGACCACTGCGCATCGTCCACGACCACGAGCATGGGCGACGCGGCTGACCGGGCAGACAACTGGTCGTCAAGCCTCCGACACGCCTCATCAATCGTCTGGCGCGTCGCATCAGGCCCCCGCCGGGTTCCGTCGGGCCCCCGGGACGGCTGCGGGACAGACGCCTGCGGACCGGCGCCGAGGTCCCGCTCGGCAGAGGTGATCTCCAGCAGCCGACAGGCGACCTGCAGCCGCGCCCCGGTCTCGTGGCGGCTTCCTGCCGCCTCGGCGACCCGGAAACCGCGCCTGCACGCCGATGCGACGACAGCCCCGAGCAACGCCGAACGGCCGGTGCCCATCCCGCCCTCGACGCTGAGGACCGATCCCGCTCCGCCCTCAACCTGGGCGAGCCAACGTTCGGCCGCGGCACGGTGCGGGCCACGGCCGAACAACGGACGCGGCACCCCGACACAGACGGGGGCCGTGACAGACCCGGATCTCCGGATGTAGAAATTCTTCCTCATACGGTCATGCACTCGCCAACTAATATCATCCGCGTTGAAACAACCACAACGGTTCTAATCCGATTGTCATGGTGTCAGGGACCGGTTGGCGGGGTTTCGGCACGGCGGTTCTAGTACTGGCCGGAACCGGCGTACCACAGTGACCACGAGGCCTGCACAGAGTTCCTATTTCCCGGTACGCGCGAAACTCTTGCTCCGCATCAGGAACTCGCCGAGGTAACCGTCATGAGGGAGTCCGGGGCGCGTCCAGGTAGTGGGGATGGGGCCGATATAAACATTGGCGATACCAGGTTCCCCGACGAGTTCCCGGATCAGGTTCTCGTCCTCGGTGACGGCGGTGAGAACGAGGGTTTCGCTCAGTGGTCCGATCCCGTCAGACCTGCGCCAGGGCGCAACCCATACGCAGGGGAAACCGAGCTCGACCCTGAGCTGGGGCGCACCGGCATGTTCGACGACGAAGACCGCGGGGGTGAGCGACGCCGAGCCATCCCCGAGATCGGCCGACACACCCGCCCCGCCGAGCAGCCCCTTCGCACCGCCGGCGGCGGAGCGCAGATAGTCATCGACGGCTCGTGCCTCCCCCAGGGACTTCACCGGCAACGTGGCCTCGGCGTGTTCGGGGGGCAACGGACGCAGCCGCCCGAGCCGGTCCGCCAGCGCCTCGGCCAGGGGCAGCGGGTCGCCTTCCACGAACACCGCCGTCGCGTTGACGCAGCCCGTTCCCGCCTGGTCCGCGACGGACTCGACGATCAGGTCGAGATGACGCGCCGGATCCTCGCCATCCGCGATTAGGATCTTCGACCGTCCGGGTCCCTGGGAGAGCACCGCGGTGCCGCCGTATTTCCGCGTGACCTGGTCGCCCCCGAAGGCGATCGCCAGATCCGCCGCCGAGATGACCGCGCCCGCGGTGCTGTGCCCGGTGGGCAGCAGCACCGCCTGGTCGCCCCCGAGCCCCGCCTCGCGCAGTGCCAGCACGAGCCGGTGCGCGGTGAACGGCTCCCGACGCGAGGGCCGCACGGCGACCCGGTAGCCGAGCGCAACAGCATCCAGCCAGGCGGTGTGGATCGCCGGAGTGTTGGCCGGGGCGTGCACGGCGAGAACATCGCCACGCCGGGTCCACACTCCCCCGCCGTTCGGTGTGGCGGCCGCCCGCCAGTCCGCCGCGGCACCCGTCGGCCGGGCCTGTCCCGAGGCATCACTCGCCTGCGCCGCGTAGTCACCGAGATGCTCCGTCGTCCGGCGGACGGCGGAGATCGGCAAGCCGGACACCCGGGCCACCCGGTGGCGGTACTCGTCCACGGTCAGTCCACCGACGGTGCCGGTGGCGAAGAGCGCGCCGGCCGCGGCCAGGATCGCCCGGCGCCGCTCGGGCGGCGGGGGCTGCGCCCGCCGCAGCGCCCGCATGGCGCGCTGCACGAACAGCGAGGGCACCAGGCTGAGGTCGGCGACATGCCGCCCGGCGACGTCATCGACCCGTTCGGTGGTGCGTGACCGGTAAGCACCGCTGGGACCGAGGGCATCAAGCCCGATCACCGCGGGACCCGCCGACACCTCAGTACACCCCTTCGATCACCCGGACGTCCCCGAACTCCTGGACGGGCGCCACCTCGGAGATCGAGTCCCCGCTGTGACCCAGACCGTGCGGATGACGGACCGCAGTGTCCCGCTCGAGATTGTTCGGCAGGAAGAGGTTCCGGGTGATGTGGTGGGTGAGCAGCTGGCCGCGTTCTCCGTAGGGCACCGGCTGACGCGTCTCCGGGTCGACGACGGAGAACGAGGAGAACGGGGACGGGGGGTCGAAGACCGCCGGCTCGTCGGAACGGCCCCCGGGGCGCTCCGGAATCCCGCAGAAGATCATCGCGCTGCCGAAGATCCCGATCAGATCGACACCCGGGAACACATCCGTCCGCAACATCTCGCGGGTGTCATGATCCATCGACGCGCCGCTCCAGGTGATGGTGGAAACCTTCTCGTTGATCAGATCGACGAGGTGATCCCGCTGACAGACAGCCTCCAGCAGAGGTGGGGTGATGGCAATCAGACCGATGTCCTGGCTGCGCAGAATCCACTCGATCTGGTCCACCAGGTGCTCGACGTAGGACCTGAGCTCGTCGACGGCCCCGCGGGCAGCGCACCGCTTCGCCCACCTCGGGTCGAGGTCGACCGTGAAGTAGATCGCCCCGAAATGGGCCGCGGTGTCGCGGGCCAGTATGCCGACCATGTGCGGCCCCGCCGGAACCACCCCGAGCCAGTTCCGGTCGACTCCGACGCCGTGCTCGGCGAGCCTCGACCAGTACCAGGTCCAGGACTGCTTCTTGACGTCGGGAAAGGTGAACACGCGTTTCGGCTCACCGGTGGTGCCCCCACTCTCTCCGACCTCCGGCCGCACACCGGACGTCCCAGAAGCGGAGTATCCCAGCGGCACAAGGCTCTCCAGCGGCACCGCACGGAGATCGTCAACGACATTGTCGAACATCGCCAGGTCGGCCATCGTCCGCACATCCACCACCGGATCGAAGTCGAGTGCCCGCGCTCGTTCCAGCCAGAACGGAGATCCGGTCTCCGGACTGAAATGCCACGCCATCGCCTCCCGGATGAACTCGTCGGACTTTGGCGGGCTCTCCCATGGCAGGTCGAGCAACCCATCGGAGAGCACGGGGATGGGCGACCGGTCGGGGCGAAGAAGCAGCTCAGGAAAGGGCGGGTGGGAAGGCGAAGGTCGCTGGTCGGGCGACGGCAAGTTGTCCTCCTCGACCTGGGAACGCTGGGGCCGCAGCACCTTTCTGGGAGTAGCGGTATCTCCTCCGGGCGCAGATGGAAAGCGGCACGACCCACGATGCGCCACTTATCCCGGTGAAGTCATTTCGGTCGTGCCGAAGACTTGACCGAAGCGACGCCACGAGCAGGAATCGCGGGGGTGTCCACCGGAAGCGGTCGGTCATATGAGTGGCCGGCTGTGGGGTGCCAAAAGTCGACTTGGGCCCGTGAGCTGGGGTGATGCGACGATGGAGAACTGGCGGCATGATGGTCAGTCGTGTCCGTGCGTCTGCTCTATCTGATCTTCGTGCGGGTGTGTGGCTGGTTGGTTCTCCTCGGCCGTTCGTCAGCCTCGAAGGACATCGAGCTGCTGGTGCTGCGGCATGAGGTCGCGGTGCTGCGCCGTACCCAGCCCA
>NZ_JBFLUG010000490.1:0-678 GCF_041008525.1 Parafrankia sp. FMc2
TCCGTCTGCTGCGCCGCCGGCTGTCCGACGTCGTGTTCACCGCCCTCCGCGCCGACGCGCGCAGCCACACCGCACCGCCCTCACCGGCGCCCGCAGATGACCGTCAGCTCGCGGCTTGACATAGGAGCATCACGGAGACCGGTCAGAAATTAAATTCGCTCTGATCGACGCGGAGAAAACACACCACTCTGTCTCCGTTCTTGCCCGCGTGCTCGGTGTGTCACGCGAGGGCTACTACGCCTGGCGCCGCCGCGGTGGACAGTCCGCCCGAACCGCGGCCGACCAGACCCTGACCACGAAGATCACCGCTGTGCATGCGGCGTCCCGGGCCACCTACGGTGCGCCGCGGGTGCACGCCGACCTGGCCGCCGCGGGCGTACACGTCAGCCGCAAGCGGGTCGCCCGGCTCATGAGACAGGCTGGCCTGCAAGGGGTTCATCGGCGCCGCCGCGTCAGCCTCACCCGGTCCGACCGTGCCGCGCACCTGCCACCCGACCTGGTCAACCGAGACTTCACCGCCCCTGCCCCGAACCAGGTCTGGACCGCCGACGTCACCTAATGGGAGAGCCGGACGGGTGTCCGGTGTCCGCTGGTGGCTGGCAGGGGCCCCTGAGATATCACCGGCCCAGGTCGGGTGCGAGGGTGATGGACGAGCCGCTGGTCGGTGTCCACTCCTTG
>NZ_JBFLUG010000491.1:0-670 GCF_041008525.1 Parafrankia sp. FMc2
CCTGACTTGGGCCATTTAGTGCGTGCCGTGGATGGCGTCGAGGGCTGTCTGGAGGTCGTCGGGGAGGGGGTCGGCGGCGGTGATGGTGTGGTCGCCGGCCTGGATGGTGATGGTGCGGTAGCGGCGGGCGGTCGTGACGAACTTGCGGATGGACCAGCTGGTGGTGTTCTCGATCCAGCGGCTGACGGCGAGGGCGGCGAACACGATGGTCAGGTGTGCTTCGATCGATTCGCGGGTGTGGTGGTAGATCGGTCGGGCGGCGAGGTCGGACTTGCTCATCCGGAAGCTTTTCTCGACGTTGAGCAGCTGGCTGTAGGTGGCGATGACCTGGTCGGGGTCGGGGTTCGGCAGGTTGGTGACGTAGCCCTTGATCCCGGCCAGAGCCCGGTTCTTCTCTTCCAGCGCTCGGTTGACGGTCTTCGTCGCGTCGGTCAGGCGCACGTAGCGGTTGCGTTTGACCGGGGTCTTGCCCGCGACGGCGTTCTCGGCTTTGGTGATCTGCTGGTCGATCCCGCGCAGGGTGCGACGGGCTCGGTCGGCCCGGTACTGGTAGAAGATCGTGTGGTCGCGTCGCTGGTCGGACGGGCTGGCGGGCCAGGGCTGGGTGAACACGTGCCCGTCGGGGATCTCGGTGTTCGGGTGGGCTTCGCGCCACGCCTTGACCTGGTAG
>NZ_JBFLUG010000492.1:0-664 GCF_041008525.1 Parafrankia sp. FMc2
GCCCGCTGCGTGGCTGTGTCGGCCGTCCTGGTCTGGTTCAGGTGCCGTTGATGCAGAGGCTTTCGTCTCTGAGCTGGAAGGCCGTGCCGTCCTGGCTGATCTGGACGAAGGCGTTGCAGGCCATTTTCGGGTTGCGGTCCGCGAGGTTGATCGGTTGGACCAGTCCGTCGGCGTCGTAGTCGCTGATCTTGTGCAGGGCGGCGATGACGCCTTCGCGGGTGGGGCAGTCGCCGGCGAGTTCGAGGCCGCGGATGAACATGTCGGCGAAGACGTAGCCGTACACGGCGAACTGCTGTTCGGGTACGACGGTCTGGGGGGCGAAGCGTGACATGGCGTCGCGGTAGCGGTCGATGGCCGGGCCGCCTGCCTCGAAGGGGCGGAAGTTCACGCTGAAGGAGACGTTGGCGAGTGCGCGTCCGAAGCCGCGCAGCACGTTGCTGTCGTATCCGGTGACCGAGACGGTGCTGGTGAGGGCGATGTTGGTGTTGCCGACGGCCTGCATGATCTCGGCGAGGTCGTTGGGGGTGGTGAAGGCGACGATGGAGTCGGTGCCGGCGCTTTCCAGGCGCTGGGCGATCCGTACGGGGCTGTCGGTTCCCGCCGAGTAGGTGATGATCTCGGGAACTGTCGGGAGTCCGTTGCTCTCGAACGCGGCCCGGTACTG
>NZ_JBFLUG010000493.1:0-662 GCF_041008525.1 Parafrankia sp. FMc2
GGGGAGGTTTCGGGTTGCCGGTGGGGCTGGTAGGCCGTGAGGATGGCACGTTCTCCTCGGTATCCCTCGGATCTCACCGACGCGGAGTGGGCCTACGTGCAGCCGCTGCTGCCCCCGGTGTCGAAGGACGGCCGGCCCGAGAAGCACGACCGGCGTGACATCGTGGACGCGATCCTCTACGTGACCCACAACGGCGTCGTGTGGCGGGCCCTGCCAGCGGACTTCCCTCCGTGGAAGACGGTCTACGGGTTCTTCGAGCGGTGGAAGAACAAAGGCATCACCATCACGGTCCACGACAGGCTGCGCGGTGAGGTCCGCCAGGCCGAGAGCCGTAGCGTGGCCCCGACCGCCGGGGTGGTCGACTCCCAGTCGGTGAAGGGCGCTGCCACGGTGACCACTCCGACCCGCGGCTACGACGCGGGGAAGAAGGTCAACGGCCGCAAGCGGTTCATCATCGTGGACACCCTCGGTCTGCTGCTGGGCGTGCTGGTCGTCCCTGCCAGCCGGCAGGACCGCGACGGAGCCCGTCAGCTGCTGGTCGACCACTACTTCACCACCCCGACCTGCCGTTTCCTGTTCGCCGACGGCGGGTTCGCCGGCCGGTTCGTCACCTGGGCCGCCACCGTCGCGAAGACCACTGTCGAGATCGTCCGGAAGGGCGA
>NZ_JBFLUG010000494.1:0-662 GCF_041008525.1 Parafrankia sp. FMc2
GCCGACCGGCCCCGCCCGCGCTGCCGACCAAGGCGTGGATCAACCAGCCCCCAGCGATCATCGAGACCGAGGAGGCGCTACCCACAAACCAAGCAGCCTGATGTCTCATCGGGATTGACAGGCTCCGATCCGACGACGCGTTCGACGCCATCATCGCGGCACTGACCGCCCGCGCCGTGGCGTTGGGCCACACCGCCCTGCCCGGATCGGACGACGCCGGCGCCGCGGAACGGGAAGGATGGATAGCCCTACCGACCAGCCCGCTGTCCTCCCTCGTACCGGACCACAGCCCGAGACCGGCAGAACGGCTGCCAGCACCACGGTGACAGCGAAGATCGTTGGGTGGGAGCTGTCCCGAGTGTTGCAGCTGACTTGGTCAGGACGGCGCTGTTGCATCCGGCGGGGCCGGGAGATCTTGACCGAAAATCCTCCTGTTGGAGGACGCCGGATCCGGTCGTGGAGCACCGTCGACCTGCCGACCGAGCCCCACGAAGGCTCAACTACGGGAAGATCTGCGGCCAAGATCGGCTGGAGTCGCCGGATGCAACTGTGAGTTCATGGTGCGTGCCCTGGGCGGTGGCCTGACCCGCGATGCAACTGGCGTGATGCCTTCGCACTGACCTGTCGGCCGCTGTCTGGTGGTGTGTCGACCGGACCGGTGG
>NZ_JBFLUG010000495.1:0-649 GCF_041008525.1 Parafrankia sp. FMc2
GCTTGTCTGCGAACGACACGTGGTCCCACCGGCCCGCCCCCACGAACCGGTCACGGCCAGCCCGACCCAGGCAGACCCGACCAACCCGACCTACCCGTCAAAGCGAGAGCGTGCCGGAGCCTTGCCCGCATCACCGCGAATGCTGGCACACCGGCGCCGTCCATCATCCAGATGTGCGCCTGGCTCGACGTCTCCCGCTCCGGCTTCTACGAATGGCGCGACCGGCCCGCCTCCGCGACCGCGACCCGCCGCGGCGAACTCGCCACGCTCATCGTCCGGTCGTTCACCGCCTCCGACGGCACCTACGGCTACCGCCGTGTGCACGCTGACCTGCTCGCCTGGGGCCGTCCCTGCGGCCCCGAGCTCGTCCGTGCCCTCATGCGCGAGCAGGGCCTGGAGCCGTGGTGCCAGCCCCGCCCCTGGCGGCACACCCTGACCGAACCCGACCAGACCCCTGCCGCGATCCCCGATCTTCTTCAGCGCGACTTCACCGCCGACGCCCCAGGAACCAAGATGGTCGGCGACATCACCTAATGGGAGAGCCGGACGGGTGTCCGGTGTCCGCTGGTGGCTGGCAGGGGCCCCTGAGATATCACCGGCCCAGGTCGGGTGCGAGGGTGATGGACGAGCCGCTGGTCGGTGTCCACTC
>NZ_JBFLUG010000496.1:0-645 GCF_041008525.1 Parafrankia sp. FMc2
GGACGGCTCGGGGGCTTGTTCGAGGATGACGTGGGCGTTGGTGCCGCTGATGCCGAAGGAGGAGACGGCGGCGCGGCGGGGGCGGTGGACGTCGGGCCAGGGCCGGGTGTCGGTGAGGAGCTGGATGTGGCCGGTGGTCCAGTCGACGTGGTGGCTTGGCTGGTCGATGTGGAGGGTGGCGGGCAGGACGCCGTGGCGGAGCGCGGCGATCATTTTGATGAGGCCGGCGGCGCCGGCGGCGGCCTGGGTGTGGCCGATGTTGGATTTGACGGAGCCGAGGTAGAGCGGCCGGTCGTCCGGGCGGTTCTGGCCGTAGGTCCGCAGCAGTGCCTGGGCTTCGATGGGGTCGCCGAGGGTGGTGCCGGTGCCGTGGGCCTCCACGGCATCCACGTCGGACGGGCTCAGGCCGGCGTTGGTGAGGGCGGTGCGGATCAGGCGTTGTTGGGAGGGGCCGTTGGGGGCGGTGAGGCCGTTGGAGGCGCCGTCCTGGTTGACGGCGGTGCCGCGGATGACGGCGAGGATCTGGTGGCCGTTGGCGCGGGCGTCGGAGAGGCGTTCGAGGAGGAGGAGGCCGGCGCCTTCGCCCCAGCCGGTGCCGTCGGCGGCGTCGGCGAAGGCCTTGCAGCGGCCGTCGGGTGACAGGCC
>NZ_JBFLUG010000497.1:0-633 GCF_041008525.1 Parafrankia sp. FMc2
CGTTGCTAATGGGGTCGCACCGATCCTGACCTGATGGGGTGGGTGTCCGGGCCGCCGGTGGTCGAGCACTCGTTGTTGCCGGCCCGCACGTTCGAGGTCTAGGTGTAGAACGTGCCGCCACCGGCTACTGGGAGGGTGTCAACGACTGGTGGGACGGCGTGCCGAGACGAGCACTGATCCATTAGCGCGTGCGTGAACCTTCCCGAGGTCCGTGTCCTGTACCGGACGAGGAAGGAGAGCATGAGGTGCTGTTCGTCGGAGACGACTGGGCCGAGCGGAGCCTGTCAATCCCGGTGAGACATCAGGCTGCTTGGTTCGTGGGTAGCGCCTCCTCGGTCTCGATGATCGCTGGGGGCTGGTTGATCCACGCCCTGGTAGGCAGCGCGGGCGGGGCCGGTCGGCGGTGGAACCGCTCGGGGTGGGCCGCGTAGGCGGCGTCGAGGACCTGGGCGCGACGGGCCTGGATCTCGTGGGCGGTGCCGTCATGGACGCTGGCCGGGGTGTGCAGAGCGATACCCGAATGCCTGTGCTCGTTGTTGTAGTAGCGGAAGAAGACGTCGCAGAAAACGCGGGCGTCCTGGAGGGAACCGAAACGTCCCGGGAAAGCGGGACAGTACTTGAGTGTTTTGAAGT
>NZ_JBFLUG010000498.1:0-632 GCF_041008525.1 Parafrankia sp. FMc2
GTCAGGCCGTGGGTGCGCTGGCGGGTCTGGTGGAGGGTGGGGTCGTAGGGGGTGGCGTTGTGCCAGCAGGCCCAGATCACCCGGATCCAGGCGCGGGCGACGATGCGGGTGGCGTGGGGGTTGCGTTTGCCTCGTGCGCGGGCCTGGGCATAGAGCTTCCCTGCCCAGGGTGACTGGAGCCGGGCGTTGTGCGCGAAAGCGGTGATTGCTTTGCGGGCTCGCGTGTTGGCAGCCCAGCGGAAGTAGACACCGCTGGTCTTGCCGGATGCTCTGGTGACTGGGGCGGCACCGCATTCGGTGGCGGCCTGTTCCGCGCTGTCGACCCGGTCCAGGATCGGGCCGACCTCGGCCAGGATCTGGGCAAGATTGATCGTTCCGATTCCGGGCAGGGGCGCGAGGAGCCTGGCGCGGGGATGAGCGGCGACCCGTTCGGTGATCGCGTGCTCGATGTCGGCGATGGTCTTCTGCAAGGCGCGCAGGAGCTGCACCTGGGCGCTGATGATCGCGGTGAGGGTTGCGGGTGGCAGGCCGAGGGGGGCGACCGGTGCGGCGCGGAGCCGGGCAAGGAGATCCGCGGGGGTCTTGCCTCCGCGGTAGGAGTGCCGCCGGGTGAACGCGGCCATCCGAGCTTC
>NZ_JBFLUG010000499.1:0-625 GCF_041008525.1 Parafrankia sp. FMc2
CTAGTAGACTGTCGCCGCTTAGTCCTGGCATGTTTCGTGTCTGGGTGAGAGGGTTGGGCTGGCAGGTCTTCCCGTCCCTCTGCCGGTCAGGACTGTGTCGTGGGTTCGCAGAAGAAGCGGCCGGTCACCTTGACCGCGGCTGATCGTGACGCGTTGGTTCGGGTGACCTCGACGGGGGTTCATCCGGCGTCGATGATCCGGCGGGCGCGGGTCCTGCTCGCGTTGGACACCTCGGTCGGCCCGGTTGCCTCCCAGGAAGAGCTCGTGGTCCGGGTCGGGGTCTCGGGTGAGACGCTGCGGCTGGTCGCGAAGCGGTTCACCGAGTCCGGTGGGGATGTGTGGGCCACGATCGGTCGGAAGGAACGGGAGCTTCCCCCGGTGCCTTCCCCGGTGACCGGCGAGGTCGAGGCCAGACTGATCGCGCTGGCATGCTCGCAACCACCGGCAGGTTATGCACGCTGGTCGCTGCGGCTGTTGGAAAAGCACGTCGTGCTGGTCGATGACATCCCGGACCTGGACCATTCCACCATCGGCCGGGTCTTAAAAAAACGAGGTTGCGTCCTCATCTGAGGAAGTGCTGGACCATCCCACCGAGGGCGAACGCGCAGTTCGCCGCACGGATGGA
>NZ_JBFLUG010000049.1:0-54989 GCF_041008525.1 Parafrankia sp. FMc2
CACCAGCAACGCCGCGCCCGCTACACCGCCTCCCGTTCCACCCGCCCCCAGTGGCTACCCACGGTTACCGCCCGTCCGAAGGTCGCGTAATCGGACCAACACAGATTCCGGTCAACTGCGAAGAGCCTGATATAGCCGCCGAAGTGTAAGCATCCGGACCTCCATGGAACCCGGGGCGGTTCAGTGTGTGCCTGCGCACCCTCACCGGCGCCCGGCAGTTCTGCGCGATCCGAAGCTACCTGTCCACCGCCACCAAACACGGGATTCCGCTGTTCCCCGCCCTCGTCCAACTCGCCGAGGGCCGCCCCTGGATGCCCGCCACCAGCTAACTAACGATCAAATCGGCACCTGACCAGTTACCCCGCTCCTTCATCGCATCAGAGGGCACTTCCGCGTTCAGGAACCCCAACGGTCAGCCATAAACGACGGTGCATCCAGGCTTAGTGGCGCGCCTTCATCGGCGCTTTCGGGCCGTCGCCACCTCGATTGTGGCAGCCTCGTACGCCTCGGCCGTCGCAGTGATCGAATACCGGTCGACTCGCTCCCGGATCCGTGCCGCCAGCTCCGGATCCATGAGGTTTTCCGTCGCCACGGCAAGTTTTTTCACCAGATCATCCGTGTCACCGGTGCGGAAGATGCCACCCAGTCCGGCAACCAGATCCGGCCCGCACCCGACACTGTCGCTTACCACAGGTAGCAAACCACAGGCCATGGCCTCGTTGACGACCAGACCCCACGGTTCGTGGGCCGACGGCAGAACTATTATGTCGCCTAGGCCATAGTAGGAAGCGATCTGTGACTGGTTTATAAATCCGACGCACTTGGCCGGCAGGCCACGGCATTCTTGCTCTATCTCGCCACGCATCGGGCCATCGCCTACTATGACAACTGCAATCTGATCGGACATCTCTCGGAGCGCGACCAGGATATCGAGCGGGCGCTTCCACTCCTGCAGCTTTCCGGAGAAGATGACGACCGGTCGATCTGTAGGAAGGCCCAGTTCCTTGAGTCGGGCGGTCCGACCAGTCCTGGCTACCGACGCAGTCGCGGAAAATCGCTCGTTGTCGACCGAGTAGGGCGCAAAGAACTGCCGCGGGACGGAAAATCTTCTATAGAAGGCCGAATTGAGCTGGCCGATTGCCAGCCCGGCTGCAGAGGAGCGTACCGATGCACTTGCGACCATGTCACGTAGTATCCCCTTCCAGCCGGTAACCGTGCAGTGCGGCCGGGCCTCCCCACGAAGAAGGTACGGCCGTCCGGTCGCACGGGCCAAAGCACTGCCAGTGAGCATCCACGGATTCGAATGACCGTGGATGACGACAACATCCTGCTCAAGCAGCCAGGCGAGAAGGTTCCGGGTGATTGCCCCGTTGCGCTTGCGACCGCCCTTCTCCGGGCGCAGGAACCGGTGGGAGTATCCGTTAAGGAGATCGATGTCCCAGGCGATGTCGATGCCGAACCCAAGGTCCCGATAGCGGAGTTCGTCCGCGGACGACAGGAATGCCACGTCCAATCGAACACGCTGGCGGCCGGCCAGATGCCGGTAGAGCGGAGCCTGATACTGAATTGGGTGGCTGGCAAGCACTCCTAGGCGGGGCGCCGCGATGTCGGCAGGGCTGTGCGGGGTGGCACCCCTGGATCTGACCATCTTTATTCCTTCGGAGCTGGGGGAAATCGGCTGGAGCCGTCAAGTCGGTGGTAAGAAGCCGTAATCAAACAGCCTCTTTTCTCGCCGGGAGGATCTTGCAGTTCAATTCGCCGTGGAATCTCTCGCGCTCTATCGGGATAGATTCGCGTTGAGTCTTGGTCACCTGGATCTTCATGGGGTAGTCCGCGGGATCGAGTTCGTAGCGCACGACGAGGCCGGTAGTGGTGGTCGTGTTCGCGATGAGAGTGACGATGGTGGCGTAGGTCGTCAGTGGTCGGCCGCACCAATTGATGCTGATCGGGGAGAACAACCGGTGCTCGATCTTGTTCCATTTACTGGTACCAGGCGGGAGGTGACAGACAAAGATCTCCAGACCAGACCTGGCGGCGAACACCGCCAACTCCAGATTCCACAGCCACAGCCGGTTTCCGTTCGACCCCCCGTAGCCCGCGGTAACCATCAGCCGGCGGGCGTTCGGATATTTCTTCCGACCCATCTTCTCCCACCACCTGCTGATCGAGGCGACAGCGAACCGCGACGTGTCGTGGTCAATCCCGACCGACACCCAGGAAGAGTCGTCGGCAAGATCGTAAACGCTGTAAGAAATTGCCTTCCCGTCGGCCAGATGCGGGAAGTCGTAGGCGTTCACCTCGGCTGGCTGGCCCTTCGGGTGCCACTCGCGGCCGTCCTGCTCGAAGGCTCCGACCAGCTCCTTCTTCTTCGTGTCGACGCTGACCACCGGGTCGCCGGCCGCGAGGAAGGCCGCCGCGAGGTCGTAGATGTGGCGGAACTGGGCATCTCCGCCGGGATGGCTGCCGCCTTCCTTCGTCTTACGCGTGCCCTGCAGGCTGAAACCCATCCCATGTAGCACCTTGGAGACTACTGTGTGGCTGACCGGAAAGCTCAGCGAGGCCATCTCGTCGGCGAGCTTGCGGGTCGATTTCGTCGTCCAGCGCAGCGGCGACTCCAGGTCGTCGCGACTTTCCAGTTCGATCGGCGTGTCGAGCGCCTCGACGATCCCCGGCTGGGAGGTCTCGACCTTTTTGCGGCCACCGCCCGGCACCTGTACCCGCCCACCCTTGATGATGTTTGGGTCGTCGAGTTCGTCTATCCCGCAAGGGATCGTCTCGCGCGCGATACCGGTCGCCAGATTCACCGCCGCGATACCGCCATGCCCCCACGCCGCGTAGCCTAGCCGTTTAATCACAGTAGAGATCCAAGGCAAGATCGACAGGAGAAATTATTTAATTTCGCCTTCTAATGCGTCGGCCTCGACGGCAGTCGGAACCCGATTCATCGAAGGGAAATGCTAGTGGGAGGGCGCCTACCGCGATCGTCTGGGGCCGAGATGGGCGTACGTCGGCTGACTGTCATCGGTAACCGAATGCCAGCCAGCCAGTTTGTCGATATCCAGATCAGGTACAAACAAGGGGATCGACTCGGACACCGCGGACCCAGGCTTCACGGACCCAGGCTTCACATGCCAGCCGCTGCGGTTGGATGTCCCCTGGGACGGAACCGCCGGTAACAGCCGCTCGGTCGGTACCGTCTTCGCGGACAAGCCTACCGGAAGATCGGATCGGAAACTATGCGGCGCAAGCCACCATGATGGTGGGGGAACAGGCCCATCGGCCGAGATGAATCGTTATAGGGGACCGGCCATTCGAAACCTGCTGCGTGCTGGATCGCCTTTGGTATGCCATGAACTGGCTCAGATCGCTATTTCCAGAAGGCGGGAAAGGCGTTGTGCATACGAGTGGTCACGATGGCTGCGCAGAGCTGCGGCATCGCCGATGTCTCGCGCGGCCGCCCTGTCCTTCAAGCAGAACTGAATTTTTTCCATCAGCTCGCCGAAGGAACTGAACGCCAAGACCTCCTTATCTTCCTCGAATAGATCCGAAAGAACTTCACGGCGTTCACACAGAACTGCGGCGCCACAGCCTGCTGCCTCGAACAACCGGCAGTTCACGCTATTCATCTCGGCTGGGTGGAGGGCATTCAGCACAGCGCTGGCACCTCGGTACACCGCAGCCTTCTCCTGTCGGGAGATATAGCGTCCCGCATGGTGCTCCGTGATCCTAGGATCATGAATCCAAGGAGGAATCGGAGGCCCGTAGATCCGCACATCGATATCGCGGTTAAGTAGCTCGTTCACAAGCCGGATGCGAGCGCCGTACACATTGCCCGCGACGACGACGCTGGGGGTCTCGGGTACGCTCGTAGGTGGATAGTGCCAAGCCGGATTGCAGGCCTCTGGCAGGTACCACACCGGCAGCTGCAAAACATGGGAGAGCCGTTCGACGAGGATCGGATCCTTGAAGAACAGGGCATCATAGTCACCAAGCAGCATGTACTGCCTGCCCAGGGTTCCCACGGCGTCCGGGAACCACAGGCATACTCGCACTCCCCGGCGTTTTATCTCCCGTACTGTCTCCGGCAACAGGGAAGCATCGATTGATATGACCAGATCGAGATTCTCCTGCTCGATCCTGGCCAACAACCGACGCTGATACGCACGGTCAATCTGTTCGAAAGCGCCGCGGGCTGCTCGGAGGGGACGACTTAGCCTGGGATTCCGGACAGATAGTCGCGCAGGACCCAGAGCAATAGCGCGAACACCGAGCTCAGGAAGGCAATGCGCGATATTCGTGGCGAAATCGTCGGCACCAGTCGGCCCGACGACACCAACCCTGAGGCCTTCTCTATCCGGCGGCACGCCGCCAGCATCGGACACGGCGACTCTGCTGATCATATGCACTTCCCCTTCCAGCCATGAAAGTCGTGATCCTCGGTCGGTCGATATTGGCAGCGGCCGGCAGCAACCGAGACTAATTTTCAGCAGTCTTCTGGGTACCCGGAACGAGTAGGTTCGCCAGCCTGATCTACATGTGACGTAGCAGTCCAGAACGCGGACTTCGATCGACTTCCGCCGCCCTGGCGGGAAGGCTCGGCGTCGAACCTCGGGCGATTTACGGGTACGGGCGTGCTTGCCACGACGAGCATGTTCTGCGTTACTACATGACCGCGAGGGCTCCCGGTCTCCACGCCCAGAGCGGCTTTGTAGAGAATGCTGAGAATTCTCCAGAGCAGCCACCGTGCCCTACTTGCCGCGCCGTGGACAAATGGCTCGCAAGGCCGGACATCGATGTTCACGAAGCCAGTCACCCGCAGCGCCTGACGAATACTGCGAGGGGTAAAGCATGTCTCATGGGTCAGATCACCGAACTGAAAGTTTCCAGCGAATGGGCTGACGCCGTTGGGGGTACGAGCCAGCAGTGTCCCACCTGGTCGGAGTGCCCTCGAGATCAGACCGAGAGTGTTCAGGACACTATCCCGATCGAGATGCTCAAGTAGATCCACCGCGATCAGCACGTCCAGTTCGGCGTCCATTCCCTCGAGAGCTGTCTCAAGGTCTCCGTGCTGGACGTTCAGAACGCCGGCCCTGTGGGCGGCTGCTACCTGTTCTGGACTAATATCGACGCCGCGTGCATTCCGGTAGCCGGCACGCACGAGTTCGGAGACCATCGCGCCCTGCCCGCAACCGACATCGAGAACCAGGGCGGCTTGGTCGGCCGGTAGGTGAGGCAGCACATCACGCTGGAAGGCAAGGTTGGCCGCCGCCTGACTGCCGTATCCGCTGTGGGTCGAGGTGTAACGATTATAAAGTCGTTCCCGTCCGGTGACCAGCGGATCACATCTGGCGCTCGGATGGTCAGTCGGGACCGGCTGGACCGCGATATCGGCAGTTCTCTGCATCACTCCTCGTTCCGGACGGCGCGGTGGAGGCGCTTGCTATCATGTAGTCGTTGGCGCGATTCGGTCGGCAGACCACGGGCACAGTCTGCTCGGTGTTGTGTCAGGAGGACTGATAGCCCGCCGGCTGCTGTCTCGACAGCGGGGAGACGTCAGGGCCGGTGCTGCACGCGACGCCCTCGTGCCTACGCGGACCCCGGGAGTCGAGCTTTTGCCCGCCTCAGATAGAGAACCGAAGGCGACGAGTGACACCTGCTCTACCAGTTTCTTTTCATCGCAGTTGTCATCGCAACGTCGATCCTCCGAGGCGGCGGGGCTGCGCCGCTCAAGCTGAATGATTTTACGGTTACGGCCTTTAGCGACTGATCCTATTCGGCTCCTGGTTGCAGGCCGACTCTCGGTACCTACTCGGCGTGTCGCCTCCACTGCGATGCGTCGCAGTGTCTGACGAGGACCCTTCTGTAATCATGCGGTGGGTACTTCTCTGACATTGAGGTTCTCCTTCGTGCCTCGGGCGCATTGCCGTGGACTGGGTGGATCGGGTCGCTGACCGGTCGCGTGCCTACGCCACGGGCGGCGAGTGCCCGGGCTCTGGGTGCTCTGGATCGGGTGCGCGGGGGTGTCAAGTACGGGGTTTGACGGAGGCTCGGTTGTCACGCACCGGAGGGCTGCCGGGCGTTCTCGATCTTGTTCTGGGTGGCCGTGTAGTCGGCCTCGTACTCCGCGGGCGGGACCATGCTGATCTCCCCGTGGAGCCTCCGGTGGTTGTACCAGTCGATGTACTCCGCGATGCGACCTCAAGATCGGCGTGCCCCGCCCACGGGCCTCTGCGACGGATCAGTTCGGCCTTGAACAGCGGGTTGAACGCCTCGGCCAGGAGCTCGGTGTACCGGACTGAACCGACCCGACCCGTCCGCCGGCTTCGTGCTGGCCTGGTCCCGGTGGCGCCGCCACCAGTCACGCGCACAAGCCAGCCACTGTCGCGGCCAAGCCGCAGTACTCCAACTCAACTGATCACAAAAGTCGGGTCGGAGTATCAGTGGGCGGGCGCCTGCTCCGACAAGCGATTGCCCGGCGGCCGAGATGGATACTCTGGGCGACGACGCAGGTGGATCCGACCAGGACATTCGGGGCGCTGATGCCGGCGACGGGATGGATGAGAGCCGGCGCCAGCACCGGGGATGAAAACGTGTATCACCATGCTGATCCAACGGAATTTGCGGATAGCTGGGCGCTACCGCAGTATCAGCCGCGGACGCTCGAGAAGTCTGTACGACCCGGAAGCAGAAATATGCAGAATGGCTTGTCGTATTCAGATGTCGGCTGGTTGGTTCGGGTGGTTACTATCGTTCGGCTTGCTGCCGCCGGTAGGGCTGACGACGCGCCGATACGACTCGAGAAGCCTTCGGGGGAGGGGTGGATCACTAGAGTTCGGTTCATGTCTCGATCTGCCTCGCACCGCCTAGAGCAGTTGAGGGCTCCAGCCCCGGTTCCTTGTCGGGTGCTGCTCCTCGCGCCGTCTGAGGGCCTTGGCGGCGGCATTGAACGGTATCTTTCAACAATAGAGGATTTCCTGCGCTACGGAGGCGCCGATGTGCACCGCGTAGACATGGTTCGTCCGGGAAGAACCCTCAACGCAGCCTGCAGAAGCGGCTTCGCCGCGCGGGCACTGCGGATCGGACGGAGCCTGGATCGAGTCGACTGTGTTGTGGCTGGCCACCGAAATCTCATCCCTTTGGCCGCAGCGGTCGCCGGAGTGACCGGTGCGAGGCTGGCACCCGTCCTGTTCTACGGGAATGACATCTGGGAGCTTGGGTTGATCCACCGCAACCTACTGGCCCGGACCCCATCGCTGTTCCCGCTCACAATCAGCTCCTACAGTGCCGGGGCGCTGTCCACGGTCGGGATCGCGCCAATCCTTCCTCCGGGTATCGCGCCTGCCTGGCGCTCGACGCTGATCGAGGAGGGGAGAAATCGTGCACCGTCTGCGCGTATCCCGACCGTATTGAGCGTGTTTCGGTTGCCTGCGTGGGAGGGGAAAGGTCTCCCCGTACTGGTCGATGCGCTCGCCGCAGTACGTCGAGAAATCGGTCCGGTTCGCCTCGTGGTCGCGGGCCACGGCCCAGCGCCCAACGCGCTGAAAGATTTCGCGTCCTCCCAGCCGGGGCTGGAGATTTACGAGAACCCCGACGACCAGATGCTCGCAAGACTGTACGCGACGGCAGACCTGTTTACGTTGTGTACCCGGATCGTACGGCCAAACATCGGGGAAGGCTACGGCATTGTTCTACTCGAAGCACAGCTGACTGGCTGCCCGGTGGTCGGTCCCGCATCTGGAGGTTCTTACGACGCCTACCAGGAGGGGATAACGGGTGTGACACCAGCCAGTGAGTCAGCCGACGCGCTTGCCGATACCTTGTTGGATCTGTTTGCCGATCGGAACAGGCTCGCTCAGATGGGCGGCCGTGCCGTCGAATGGGCTGCGGCCGTGACAGATCCAGATGCGTATCTGAGAAAGGTCTTCTCGTTGTTGACGGGAACACGACCCGCTGTGGCTGAATTTCCGAGGATACCCCAGCAGCGTACTTATCCGAAGGCTCGCGCAGGCGCGCCGGTTCGGTCATAGCCGGATGGGATTTTGGGTGACGTCACGTCATGGACTCGATCAGGTGGCGGGCCCGGTTACGTGGGTTGGCCAGGCGACAGTGAATCCACAGAATATCTATGGGCGGAGGTCGACCCAACCGTTCGGGCGGCTGAGGTGGCCTCGCCAAACCGGGAGAGAGAGTCTACCGTGCGTATCGTGGTGACCGGCGGTGCCGGATTCCTCGGCAGCCATCTGTGTGACCGCCTGCTGTCAGGTGGCCATGAGGTTTTGTGTGTCGACAACCTTCTGACCGGAAGACGGTCGAATATTGCCCATATTCTTGATCATCCACGCTTCGAGTTCCAGGAACGTGATATCACGGAGTCTGTCGAGATGGGCCGCGCAGTGGATGCTGTTCTCCACTTCGCCTCACCGGCCTCACCGGTCGACTACAGCCGTTTTTCGCTGGAGACACTCAGGGTTGGCTCACTGGGCACCATGCGCATGCTCGAGTTGGCAGATCACCACAGGGCCCGTTTCGTGCTGGCTTCGACTTCAGAGGTCTACGGCGACCCGATGGTACATCCGCAGAAGGAAACATACTGGGGCAACGTAAATCCGATTGGCCCACGGAGCATGTACGACGAGGCGAAGAGGTACGCGGAGGCGCTGGTAAGCGCTCACCGGATTAAGCGCGAGACGAACACCGGCATCGCACGTATCTTCAACACCTACGGGCCTCGGATGCGTCCGAATGATGGACGGGCGATTCCGACGTTTATCACGCAGGCGTTGAGCGGAGATCCGGTAACGGTTTCCGGTGACGGCCTGCAAACGCGTTCAGTGTGTTATGTAGACGATCTCGTCGAAGGCATCGTGAAACTTCTGGTCAGCGGGGTGGCCGGGCCGGTGAATATCGGCAACCCGCACGAGATGAGTGTCCTGGACTTGGCGCTGCTAACCATCGATCTGTGTGATGCCGAAGTTCCGATCATCTTCACACCACGGCCCGGCGACGACCCGACTGTTCGACAACCAGACATTACCCGTGCGCGCGAAGAGATCGGTTGGAACCCGACAGTAGACATACGAAGCGGGCTTATCCGGACCATCGAATGGTTTCGTACCGAACTCATCAAGACGCCCACACCGCCGGCAGTGGTGCCCTCCCCTCGACCGGGACAAGACCGACCCACGCGAGCCTCGCACTGACAGCAACCGCGGGTGGCGGGGGGACCGCGGCGAGCAGGTGCCGGCCGCCGGTGTCGCCGTTCCGGCAGCCGTTATGGCTTCGTCCGGGCAGACGCGCGGTGGCGGGCGTTTGGATGCCACGGGCGGCCCCCGTGCGTCGGGCGACCTGTAAGAAGGTGCGTGACGCGACGTCTCGCCGGGATCCGTCTCGCAGGCTGTCACCTAGAGTTGTTATATGAACTCGGAAAGTGGCATTCATGGTTTCAGGGACTCCGATCACGGCGGCCCGCCCGACCGGCGGGCCGGGGAGCTGGTGCGCTTCGCGGCCCGCATCCTGCGTACCGCCGCCGTGGACGTCGCCGCGCTGGGAGGTGGCACGGTGCCGCGTGCGGCATACGAGCTCTCTAAAAGGGCCGGGGGGCACGCCGTGGTCTTCGGCGGGCTCGAGCGGCTCCCACGGCGGGCCCGCGGTATGCGGCCACTCGGCCTGCCCCAGGTAGGCGCCGCCACCTCCGCTGGAGGTCCCGTCGCCGTTAGCTCCGCAGCGGGGGCCACGTATGCCGCGGACGAAGCCAAAGGACTCGTGCGACTCTTCGGCCGACGAGTGGACCTCGGCCCGAGGACGGACTGGCACGCCATCCTCGACCAGCCGGGAAGGTGGCCGGCAACTCACTGGTGGCGGGTTGACATCCGCACGGAGGCGAGGCCGGGGGACGTCAAGTGGGCCTGGGAACTGGGGCGGATGCGCCACCTCGTGCTGCTCGCGAGAGCGGTCGCCCGCACCGCCGCCGACGACCAGGTGGCGCTTGACCGGCTGCGCGCCGAGCTCGACTCGTGGTTCGGCCAAAACCCGCCGGAGCGGGGAGTCCACTGGTACTCGAACCTGGAGATCGCGTTGCGTGCCTTCGCGTTCGCGCAGATATACGAGCTGGTTGGCGACGTGCTCGGAGAACAGGTGGGCGAGCGGATGGAGCGGGAACTCCGCCATGCCCGACGCCACCTGCTCGCGGATCTTCCGTACACAGCGAGCAGTATGCGGAACAACCACTGGCTTGGCGACAGCCTCGGGCTGTTGATTCTCGACCGGGTCCTGCCCGCGGACCGCCTCTCCCCGGCGTGTCGACGGCTGGCTCGAGCGCTGTTCGACGCGCAGCTCCGCCGGCAGGTGCGACCGGACGGCTCCATGATCGAGAACTCGCTCTCCTACCATCGCTTCGTCATCGAGATGCTGGCCGTGCGGGTGCTCGTCGACCCGACCGAGCAGGTACGTGAGGCGTTGGTGCGCTCGGCGCAGTTCCTGAGCCGGCTCGGCGTCTTTGAGGGGCCGCTACCCCAGTTCGGCGACTGGGACGAAGGACGTCTGCTGTGCACGACCGGCGATCCGGGCGAGATCGCGGGTTCGGCCGCCGTGGCTCTGGCGGTCGGCGGTAGCGGCACTTCGGCCGAGTGGCGGGCTGAGTACGAGGAATGCCTCTGGTACGCGGCACCAGGCATCCCGGTCCGACCCGATCCGGCGGAGCGGGACGGCCATGATGTCGGCGGAGGCATTGCGCGTGCCGCGCGCGGAGAGTGGACCTCGTGGCTGAAGGTCGGCTCCGGTCCCTCCCACGGGCACGCCGACCTCGGCTCCACCTGCGTTCTGCACGACGGGCACTGGGTGGTGGGGGACCCGGGCACCGGCACGTACAACGGGGCTCTGGCGCAGCGTAACGGGCTGCGGGCGTCGGCCGCTCACAGCGTCCTACGGCTGGCCGGAGAGGATCAGCTCGTCCCACACCGGGTCTTCCGCTGGGGACACAGCGCCGAGGGCCGGATCGGGCCACCGCTGGCCATCGGGCCCGCGGTCGTGAGCTGGGGGGTTCATGACGCGTACCGTCGCCTGCGGCCGCCCCGGCGGGTCGCCCGGGTTGTCGTGACGAGCCCGGACGGCGTGGCCTGCGCGGACTTCGTGGAGGGCCCGCCCGGCCTGGAATGGCGGCTCACCCTGCCACTGGCCCCCGAGTCCGAGGTGGATCTTGGCTCCTCGACGCTGCGGACCGGCGGCGGCACAATCTTGCGCCTCAAGGCGCCGGGCGGCGTGCGGACGGTCCGCGGGATGAGTGAGCCCTGGTCCGGATGGTGGAGCCGGACGTACGGCGCGGTGGAACCCGCGACGTGGGTGTGTCTGGCCGGGCGGGTCGAGGGACCTGTGGTCTGGACAGCGCACTCCGGGGTGCATCCGCCCGCGACGCGCACCGGCGGCGAACTATCGCTGGGAGCAACCACACTGATCATCGAGTGGGCCGGCCCTGAGGTTCGGCTGGTGGCACGCGGCGAGCAGGAGGAGACGGCGTCCATCCGGGAGGTGCGGGCATGAGAACCCTGTTGGTGTACAATCACTTCGCCGCCCCGAGGGGTGCGCCGGGCGGAACCCGTCACGTCGAGATCGTCGGCCGGCTGACGGGATGGCGGACCACGATCCTGGCGGCTGACCGGAACTACGTCACCCGGGACGTCCTGCGAGTCTCGTCGGCGGAGTACCGGACGGTCCGGACGACGCCGTATGCCGGCAACGGTGCGAGCCGAATCGTCAACTGGCTCTCGTACGCGGTCAGTGCCTTCGTGGCTGGGATGCGGCACGGTCGTCCCGACATCGTGTATGCGTCGTCACCGCACCTGCTCGCCGGTCTCACGGGATGGGCGGTGGCGCGGCTGCGCCGGGCGACCTTCGTGCTGGAGATCCGGGACCTGTGGCCTCGGGTGCTCGTAGAGATGGGCCAGCTCCGCGCGGACTCGTTGGTACACCGAGTGCTGCGCGCGGTAGAGATTTTCCTCTACCGACACGCCGACGCCGTGGTGGTGCTGGCCGACGGAGTTGGCCATGTACTGGAGAGCGCGGAGCATGTGCCGGCAGAACGGATCGTTTGCATCCCGAACGGGGCCGATCCCGCCGACTTCGATCCACCGGCGGCACGGGAGCACCTGCGGCGGGAGTTCGGACTGTCCGGATACGTGGTCGCGTACACGGGCGCGCACGGACCCGCGAACGGCCTCGACCTGGTGCTGGACGCGGCGGAGAAACTCGGGAACGAGCTGCCGGAGGTGCGATTCCTGCTGGTCGGTGACGGAGCGGTGAAGGCGGCGCTGATAGCGGACGCGCAGGCGCGGCACCTCGACAACGTTCTCTTCCACGATGCGATCGCCAAGGACCGCATGCCCGCCCTGCTCGGTGCGGTCGACGCTGGCCTGCACGTGCTCGCGGATGTCGAACTGTTCCGCTACGGCGTGAGCCCGAACAAGCTGTTCGACTACATGGCCGCGGGGCTTCCGGTCATCACGAACACGCCCGGAGATGTGTCGGACATCGTGAACGAGGCCGGGGCGGGGCTGTGCTGCCAGCCGGACGGCATCGCCGACGCGGTGCGGGAGCTGGTGGCCGCGGGGCCGCGGCGGCGGGCGGACTGGGGGGCGGCCGGGCGCGACTACATGAGTCGAACCCGGTCACGCACCGCCCTCGGGGGGCGCCTGCAAGAGCTGCTTGACAGCCTGGTCCGATCCTGATCGGCGGACGGGCCGGAACACGTGGTTCGGTCAGGCTGACGCGGTGGAGAGGACCTTCTCCACCGCGTCAGCGGTGTCCCGCATGTCGTCCAGGGTGAGCGTGGGATGCACGAGGAACGCGAGGGAGGTGTCCGCGAGTCGTGCCGCGACGGGCAGCCGGCCCCCCGCCGGCCGCGGTCCGCAGGCGAAGGCCAGTTCGCGGTAGACCTCGCCGCAGCTGCCGACGGAGCAGGGAATGCCCTCCGCTCGGATCGCGCGGAGCACCTGCTCCCTGTCCCACCCCGGGCGCAGGGCCTGCGGGCGGAGGTAGGCGTAGGCGCGGTAATAGGACGCGTGAACAGCCGGGGAGTCGGGGGGGACGGGCACCCTCAGCTGGGGCACCCGTCCCAGCTGTCGCAGCAGCGCGCCGGCGTTCTCCCGGCGGCGTCGTACGAACTCCGGCAGGTGCCGCAGCGCGACGCGTCCCGCCGCAGCGGCGAGCTCGTGCATGCGCGCGTTCGTCCCGATGGAGTTGTGCATCCACCGGAACCCTGCCCCGTCATGGGGAGTGGCGAGAAGGTCGGGGTCCTTGCCATGGTCCTTGTAGGACCAGACGCTTTTCCACACGGCCCGGTCGGAGGTCGTCACGAACCCGCCCTCCCCGGCGGTAGTCAGGATCTTGTCCTGGCAGAATGACCAGGCGGCGACGTCGCCAAGAGTCCCCACCGGCTTGCCGTGGTAGCACGCTCCGTGTGCCTGTGCGCAGTCCTCGATGACAGCCAGTCCGGTCTCCCGTGCCAACCGTATAAGCGGGTCCATGTCGACCGGCCACCCACCGAGGTGGACCGCGATGACGCCACGGGTGCGATCGGTGATCGCGGCGCGGACGGTGTCCGCGGTCAGGTTCCCCGAGTCGGGATCGACATCGGCGAAGACAGGTCGGGCGCCGGAGGTGACGACGCTGCTCGCCGACGCCATGAAGGTCCTGCTCGGCACGACGACCTCGTCACCTGGCCCGATGCCGAGCGCGCGCAGCGCGAGCTCCAGGGCGACGGTGCCGTTGGCGATCGCGATCCCGTGGTCGGCCCGCACCGCGGCGGCGAACTCGCGTTCGAAGGCGCGGCCCTGCTCACCGGTCCAGTAGTTGACGCGACCGCTGCGGAGAGCATCCGCAACCGCCAGGACCTCGTCGGGGGAGAAATGCGGCCAGCCTGGTAGCGGGCTTGATCTGACGGGAATTCCACCGTCGATCGCCAGCGCCTGCGACGTGTGAAGGAGAGGTGACACGATATCTCCGTTCGGGGTTCACCGCTGACTTGGGATCATACGGACGCCCGGTCTCCGGCCGGAAGGGCGTCGATGTTGTTCGAGTCAGGATTCCGGATATCAAGATTATGTGCGTCGTCCTCGCGGACGTCCCGCTCGCGCGCGTCATCCTCTCCGACATCGAGGTCCCGATTCACACCCCCCGCGCCGTAGGTACCGCCCCCGAACAGGACAATTCTCGCCGTCCGCAGAATGATCGCGAGATCCAGGCGGATCGAATGGTGGTCTACGTACCAGATGTCGAGTTCGATGCGACGCGACCATGGAATACTGTTCCGTCCGTTGACCTGGGCCCAGCCGGCGATGCCTGGCAGAACGGACAGACGACGGAGCTGGCGCGGGGTGTACCGCTCCACCTGGCTGCGGACGGTGGGCCGGGGTCCGACCAGACTCATGTCGCCGCGCAGGACGTTGAGTAGTTGCGGGAGCTCGTCCAGGCTTGTCTGACGCAGCAGCTTGCCGACGCGGGTGATGCGCGGATCGCCGCGGTAGGTGGCCAGCCCGGCGCCCCGGACCTCGGCGTCCGGGATCATTGTCCGGTACTTGAGGATCGTGAAGGGTCTTCCGTGCTCGCCGATCCGTTCCTGGCGGAAAAGCACGGGACCGCCGCCCTCGGCCCGGATCGCCGCCGCCGCGAGCAGGATGACGGGGGATCCGACAGCCAGGCCGGCAAGCGCCCCGGAGATGTCGATGAAGCGCTTCGCCCGGCGGTCCCGACGTTCGCAGCGATCG
Organism: Parafrankia sp. FMc2; assembly: GCF_041008525.1. Taxonomy (NCBI): domain Bacteria; kingdom Bacillati; phylum Actinomycetota; class Actinomycetes; order Frankiales; family Frankiaceae; genus Parafrankia; species Parafrankia sp. FMc2. The sequence goes on from NZ_JBFLUG010000049.1 coordinate 14,757, forward strand.
CAGCCAGCGGTCCCCGAGCCCAGCTCCGCTGTGGTCCGCTGGTATCTCGCCGCGATCGACTCCCGTGGAACGCTTCTCGGTGGTGGTTCGTGCGGGCTGCTCTCCCGTTGTTGTGGTAGGGACCAGGCTGGAGTTCTGACGCCGGCATCGGATGCGTTCCGAGGGTCACCGTGGCGCTCGCTCTGCTGGTCAGGGCGGCGGGGCTGGTCGGGCGTTGGGAGAGATCGGTGGCGATTTTCCCCTGAATAAGTAAGACCATTGATCGCTTTCACGGACCATGATGTTACAGAGGGTAGTGATCATGTCTCGGAGTGACACGGGAGTGGGGGTGGTCGAGGAATGAAGAGGCTGGTCATCGTCGGCGGCGGCGGGCACGGCCGGGAACTCCTGGAGCTGGTCGAAGCGGTGAACGGGGCCCAGCCTCGGTACCGCCTCCTCGGCGTCCTCGACGACGCCATGCCCGACGCGGACCTTCTCGCGGCTTTCGGCACTCGTCACCTTGGCCCGGTGCACCTGCTGCGCGAGCTGGACGCGGAGTACGCCATCGGCGTCGGCTCGCCGGACGTCCGGGCGGCGATCGATAGTGCTGCGACCGGCTGGGGGTGTGACCCGGCGACGCTTGTCCATCCGCGTGCCGTGGTGGGGGGCGGTGTCGTGCTGGGGCCGGGTGCCGTCGTCTGTGCACTGGCCAGCATCACCACCAACGTCCGGACCGGCCGGCACGCGCATCTCAACATCGCGGCGACCATCGCACACGACTGCCGGCTCGGTGACTACACCACGCTCGCTCCTGGCGCCCGGCTCAGCGGAGCCGTCACGCTTGGTGATCGTGTGACTGTGGGGACTGGTGCGGTCGTGATCCAGGGCCTCAGGATCGGGGCGGGCACGACCGTGGGCGCGGGGGCGGTGGTGGTTCGGGACCTGCCCGCCGAGGTGGTTGCCGTCGGCGTGCCCGCCCGTCCCCGCCTGCCGGCGACTGGGTCGGCGGGAACGGTCTGACGGCTGCAACGGTGTGCGCCGGTCGTGTGGCGTCATGGCTGTCGTCGTTCGGTGACACAGCGCGAGCAACCTAGCGGGTTAGATGCAGTAATTCGATTACACTCCGTGTCGTCACGCTGTGATCGACGGTAGCGCGGTCCGGCACCGATCATCGACGACGCGGAGGTTTGATGAGACAGGCGGTGCAGCCGGTCGGTGGTGGTGAGGTTCGGGTCGTCGATGTGCCGTGCCCGTTCATCGGCCCGACCGAGGTGCTGGTCAGGACCACGGCCACCATCGTTTCCGCCGGCACCGAGCGGGCGGTGACGAAGCTCGCGCAGGCTGGCCTGTTGGCCAAGGCGAGGGCGCGCCCCGATCTGGTCCGGCGGGTGGCCGAGAAGGCGCGGGCGGACGGCGTGATGGACGCGGTCCGGTCCGTGCGCAGTCGGCTGGCGACCGACATGCCCCTGGGTTACAGCGGGGCCGGTCAGGTCGTCGAGGTGGGGCTCGCCGTGGACGGCATCCGTCCAGGTGACTTGGTCGCCACAGGCGGCGGCGGCTGGGCGAATCATGCCGAGTTCCAGGCGGTTCCCGGTCTGCTCTGCGCGCGGGTGCCGGACGAGGTCCATGCGGCCGACGCGGCGTTCGCGACCATCGCCTCCATCGCGCTGCACGGGCTTCGCCTCGCGGAGGTGGGCCCCGGCTCGAAGGTGGTTGTCGTCGGCCTGGGACTCGTCGGGCAGCTCGCCGCGCGCCTCGCTATGGCCAGCGGATGCGACGTCGCCGGTGTGGATCTCGCCGACCTCCCGCTTAGTGTCGCCACTGCCACGGGGGTGTTGGCGCTGCGTGAGTCGGGGGAGGCGACCACCGCCGCGATACGGGAGTGGAGCCGAGGCCGTGGCGCGGACGCGGTTCTTGTGTGCGCGGCCGGCAGCGCCGGTGAACCGGTCATGCGGGCCACCGGTTTCGCGCGGGACCGGGGCCAGATCGTCGTGGTCGGGGACGTTCCGCTGAGCCTTGATCGAGGCCCTTTCTACGAGAAGGAACTGTCCCTGCACTTCGCCCGCTCCTACGGTCCGGGCCGGTACGAACGCGGCTATGAGGAGTGGGGGGTCGACTACCCGGCGGGCCAGGTTCGCTGGACGGAGGGGCGCAACCAGGAGGCGGTGCTCGACCTGCTCGCCGCGGGCCGGTTCCAGGTCAGCGACCTGGTGACGCACACCTTCCCGATTGCCCAGGCTGGCGCTGCGTACGACCTCGTCGCCTCCCGCCGCGAGCCCTATCTGGCCATTCGCTTCGACTACCCGCCATCGCAGCCGGACCCGGCTGGCCGCCTGCCCTCGGCACGGGGCGCCACTGCGCGGCGGGAGGTGGCCCACGGGCGGCGCGGTGACCGCGTCGGCTGGATCGGCGCGGGGAACTTCTCCGGCTCGGTTCTGCTCCCGGCCTTTCGGGCTGCCGGATTCGATCAGTTCATCAGCGTCGCGTCCGCCAGCGGCCGGTCGGCTGGTGCCTTCGCCGAGCGGCACGGCTTTGCGGGCGCCGCCGCCAGTGTCGACGAACTACTCGACGACGACGACGTCGACGTCGTGGTGATCGCGACGCCGCACTCCACCCACGCCCGGCTGGCGGCCGCCGCGCTCGCCCGGGGACGGCATGTGTGGTGCGAGAAACCCCTGGCTCTCGACCTGGCCGAGCTGGAGACCGTCGAACAAGCCGCGGCCGCAGGCGGCGGGGTTCTCATGGTGGGGCTCAACCGCAGGTACTCCCCTGCTGTCGTCGAGGCGCGCCGACGCGTCGCCGAACGTGACGGTCCGATGAGCATCGTCTACCGGGTCGCGGCCGGGCCGGTGCCGACAGACCACTGGTACAGCGACCGAGCCGAGGGCGGGCGGTTGCTGGGGGAGGTCTGCCATTTCGTCGACACCTGCGCGGCGCTGGCGGACAGCCGAGTCGAGGCGGTCACCGCACTGCCGGGACGCGTGGGTGAGGCACTGCTCGCAGACGAGCTCGCCGTGACGCTCCGCCACGTCAACGGCACCCTCTCCACCATCGCCTACAGCTCGGCCCGGCCCAGGTCCTGTCGGAAGGAGGCGCTCGAGGCGCTCACCGGCCGGCATCATCTTCGGATCGACGACTTCCGGGAGCTGCTGATCGACGGTGACTCGGTCTGGAAGGGCGCGCAGGACAAGGGCCACCGCGCCGCGGTCCGGGCCTTCCTGCGGATGTGTCGCGGCGGTCCTGCCGATGTGACAGCGGACCTGATCGCGTCGTCGCGCGCGGTGCTGGCCGCGGCCGCCGCGCTGGGGACGGGAGGCACCGTGCCCGTGCCCGGCGTCCCGGTGGCCGGCGCGGAACCGGCTGACATCGTCGGCGTGCCGGCACCGCGGGTGGACGTGCCCGGCGCTCGGCCGACGTTTGCGCTCCGACCCGGGGACACGGACCCGGCCTGACGGCCGGTGGCACGGGGGCGCAGCCTTCTCCGCGACCGGACCGCGCTGACCTGATGTCCGGACGAACTCAGGGCTGCAACGAGTCCGCAAGTATCAGAGGGCATCCCGGCCGGACCGGGAAGTGACAGGAGGATGATCGTGCGTCGTGCGCTGATTACGGGAATCACCGGCCAGGATGGCTTGTATCTGGGTGAGCTGCTGGTGGGGCGGGGTTACGAGGTGTTCGGGCTGGTGCGCGGGCAGTCGAACCCGAAGGTGGCCACGGTGGAGCGGCTGGTGCCGGGGGTGGTGCTGTTGGAGGGTGATCTGACGGATCTTCCGTCGTTGATCGGCGCGGTGGAGATCTCGCAGCCGGACGAGGTGTACAACCTGGGTGCGATCTCGTTTGTGGGGCTGTCGTGGAAGCAGGCGGAGCTGACGGGCGAGACGACGGGGATGGGGGTGTTGCGGGTTCTGGAGGCGCTGCGGATCGCGGGGGGTAATGATCTGTCGCGGGTGCGGTTCTACCAGGCTTCGTCGTCGGAGATGTTCGGGAAGGTGCGGGAGATGCCGCAGCGGGAGACGACGCCGTTTCATCCGCGTTCGCCGTACGGGGTGGCGAAGACGTTCGGGCACTATCTGACGGTGAACTACCGGGAGTCGTACGGTCTGTTCGCTTGTTCGGGTCTGCTGTTCAATCACGAGTCGCCGCGGCGGGGGATCGAGTTCGTGACGCGGAAGATTTCGCGGGCGGTGGCGCGGATTTCGTTGGGGTTGCAGGAGTCGGTGTCGCTGGGGAATCTTGAGTCGCGGCGGGACTGGGGTTTTGCGGGGGATTATGTGGATGCGATGTGGCGGATGCTGCAGCAGGATTCGCCGGATGACTTCGTGGTGGCCACGGGGGAGACGCACAGTATTCGTGAGCTGTTGGACGTGGCGTTCGCGCGGGTGGGGATCGAGGACTGGTCGGGGTATGTGCGGGTTGATCCGCGGTTCGTCCGGCCGGCAGAGGTGGATGTGCTGGTGGGGGATGCGTCGAAGGCCCGTGAGGTGCTGGGGTGGAAGCCGCGGGTGGGTTTTCGGGAGCTGGTGGAGATGATGGTGGACGCAGACCTCGCCGCCGAGCGGGCCGAGGCGTCGCGGGCTGACCAGGACGGACTTGGCGGCGCGGAGCGCCTGGCCGGTTCGACCGACCTGGCCGCCCCGGTCGGCCCGGCTGGCTCGGGCCGACCGGGCGCGCCGCAGGTGCCGGCCGTGCGCCGGGCGTCCGAGGACGGGCTGGAGCGCAACGGCACGGCCGCCTCGTGACCCCGTCAGGCCCGCACGCGGTCGTCGTCGCCGGGGCCCGGCCGAACTTCATCAAGGTGAAGCCGGTGCTCGACGCGCTGGCGGCGGCCGGCGTGCGGACCACGCTGGTCCACACCGGGCAGCACTACGACGACGCGATGAGCGGGGTCTTCTTCGCCGACCTGGGCCTGCGTCGGCCGGATCACCACCTGGAGGCCGGGTCCGGCTCCCACGCGGTGCAGACCGCCGCGGTGATGACCGCCTTCGAGCCGCTGCTGGGTGAGCTGGCCCCCGACGTCGTCGTGGTGGTCGGTGATGTGAACTCGACGCTCGCCTGTGCGCTGGTGGCGGCGAAGTCGGCCGTCCCGGTGGCGCATGTGGAGGCGGGCCTGCGCAGCGGTGACCGCGCCATGCCCGAGGAGATCAACCGGATCGTCACCGACCGGCTTTCCGACCTGCTGTTCGCGCCCAGCCCCGAGGGCGTCGACCATCTGCTCGCCGAGGGTGCGCGGCCGGAGGACGTGCACCTCGTCGGCAACGTCATGGTCGACACGCTGCTGGCCTGCCGAGAGCGAGCCCACGCGCGGCCCACCCTGGCCGAGCTGGGCCTGAGGCCTGGTGGATACGGCCTGGTGACGCTGCACCGGCCGAGCAATGTCGACGACCCCGCGGTGCTGGACGGCCTGCTCGCGGCACTGGGGGAGATCGCCGACCGCTGCCCGCTGGTGTTCCCGGTCCATCCGCGGACCGCCGGGCGACTGGCCGGGCGGCTCCCGGCCGGGGTACGCGCGCTCGGGCCGGCCGGCTATCTCGACTGTGTCGCCCTGCAGATGGGCGCGCGGCTGGTGCTGACCGACTCCGGCGGGGTGCAGGAGGAGTCGACGGTGCTCGGTGTGCCCTGCCTGACATTGCGGGAGAGCACCGAGCGTCCGATAACGGTGACTGAGGGTACCAATCGTGTGGTGGGCTGTTCGCCGGCCGCGATCGTCTCCGCCGCGGTCGAATGGCTTGACAGTCCGCCGCCGCCACGGCGTCCCGCGCTGTGGGACGGGCGTGCCGGTGAGCGGATCGCCGCGGTCCTGGTGCGCAGTCTCGGTCGCCGGCACGACGGGCAGCTGTCCTCAACCAGGGTCCCGGCAAGCCGGCCGATAGCGGAGCGTGACACGAACCCCTCGATGCGTAGCTGAGAGTAGTTGTTGCGTCACACTGTGGCTATGACTTCTTCGGGAAAGCTGGTGGTGGTAGGTCAGGGGTATGTCGGCCTCCCGCTTGCGATGCGGGCGGTCGAGAACGGATGGCAGGTGGTGGGCGTCGACGTCGACGCCCGGAGGGTCAAACGGCTGGCGGCCGGCGAGTCCTATGTCGAGGACATCCCGGACCGCCAGCTCCGCGCCGCGCTCGACTCCGGCCGGTACGAGGCAACGGTCGACTACGCCGCCGCCGCGGCCTTCGACGTCGCGGTGGTCACCGTGCCGACCCCGCTGTGGGAGGCCGCGCCCGACCTCAGTTTCGTGATTGACGCCGCACGGAGCCTGGCGCCGTTGGTGACGCCCGGCGCGACAATTGTGCTGGAGTCGACCACCTACCCGGGCACGACGGAGGAGCTTTTCGGGCCGTTGCTGGAGGAGGGGTCCGGCCTGAGCGTCGGCAGCGACTTCCGGCTCGGATACTCGCCGGAACGCATTGATCCGGGAAACCGGACCTGGCGGCTGGACAACACGCCGAAAATCGTCTCCGGCGTGGACGCGCACTCGCTCGCGGCGGTCACGGCGTTCTACGACTCGCTGGTGGAGCGGACCGTTCCGGTCGCCTCGACCAGGACCGCGGAGCTCACCAAACTGCTGGAGAACACCTTCCGGCACGTCAACATCGCCCTGGTCAACGAGCTCGCCATGTTCGCCCACGAGCTCGGCGCGGACGTCTGGGAAGCGATTGAAGCGGCCTCGACCAAACCGTTCGGCTTCATGCCCTTCCGGCCGGGGCCCGGGGTGGGAGGGCACTGTCTGCCCATCGATCCGTCGTACCTGTCCTGGCGCGTCCGGTCCCGTCTCGGGCGCAGTTTCCGGTTTGTCGAACTGGCGAACGATATCAATGACCATATGCCGGACCATGTCGTGGGCAGGGTCACCGACATTCTCAACCGGCAGGGCTGCGCCGTCCGCGGCAGCCGCGTTCTGCTGCTCGGCCTGGCTTACAAGAAGAACACCGGTGACTGCAGGGAGTCGCCGGCGACAAGGGTGGCCGCCCGGCTGGCTGATCTCGGCGCCGAGGTGCGCGCGGCCGATCCTCATGTGGACGCCGCGCATGTCCCGGGGCGGATCGCGCTTGTCGATGCCGACGCCACCCAGACCGCTGCGGCCGACCTGGTGGTGGTGCTGGTCGACCATGATGCCTTCAGCCGGGAGATCGTCCTCCGCCACGCCGGAGCCGTCCTGGACACCCGGTGCTGGCTGCGGGCGGAGTCGGCGCAGGAGTCGGTGCCGGTGCCGACTCCGACGTCACCATCGGCACCGGCCGGTGCCGGTGTTCCTCGGCAGCGTTCCCGTTCGGGGCCGGTGCTCGTCGAGTCCCTGTGACCGCGGTGGTCGGCGACGCCCCGCCTTTCCGTTCGACCTCCCCAGTGTCCTGACTCTATGTAGTAGAACTCTCTCTGTGTGTTGGAGAAGGTTGCCGGATGTCTGACTGGGAAGCTCAAGGTCTGGTGGCGCGCACGTGTGGTAAACGATTCGGCGGCAGACCGGCAGGTGGCATGCGAATGGGTGGCAGGGGCACGGCAGCGGGCCGGCGCAGGAACTCGACCGGTCTGGTCGATCGGTGACGGCCGGACACACGGTGGGCGGCGAGCAGGCCACCGGACCGGCCGTCACCGACAGCCCCGGGCTCGGTCAGGCCGCCGGGGACCCCGGCCGGGTCGACCGTTCCCGAGGGACAGAGAATCGCCGGGAGTCGGCGGCGACAGCCTCGGCCCGACCCGGCCGCACCAGCCCGGTGACGGTACTCGAAGTGCTCCCGCAGATGGACCGGGCGGGGGAGACGATCCGCGCGGTCAACCTCCTGCGGCGGCTGGACCCGGCCGAGTACCGGCTGCTGTTCTGCGTCACCTCCGCCCACCACGGCTCGATGGACGAGGAGATCCGGGCGCTCGGCGGCGAGGTCTACCACTGCCCCGCCGGCCCGCGGTTCCCACTCGCCTTTCACCGGCTGCTGCGCGAGGTCCGGCCGGACCTCGTTCACGCGGGCGTGGGGGCCTTCTCCGGAATCGTGCTCGCGGTGGCCCGGGCGGCCGGGGTGCGGCGGCGGGTCGCGCACTTCTTCACCACCACCGACCGGCGTGGCGACACCGTCAGCGGGCGCCTGCGGCGCACCTCCGGCCGGGTGCTGCTGGATGCCTTCGCCACTGACCTGCTCGCGGTCAGCGAGGCGGCCATGCGCGGCCAGTGGCGCGAGAGCTGGCGCCTGGACTCCCGGTGCCGCGTTATCTACAACGGTGTCGAGCTGGAACCGTTCGGTGTGGCCATCGCGGGCCAGCGTCCCATGCCGTCCCTCCCCGAACTGGACGAGTTCGGCGACGTCGTGACGCAGCCGTTGACCGTCCTGCACATCGCCCGTCCGGACCCGGTGAAGAACCGGTCCCGCGCGGTCGAGATCGTCGCGGCGATGTGCACCCGCGGTTTCGACGCCCGGCTGCGGGTCGTCGGGCGGCAGTCCGAGGAGGAGACCAAGGGGCTGCTGACGCTCGCTCGCGGGCTGGGCGTGTCCGACCGTGTCGAGTTCCTCGGGGAGCGCGGCGACGTCCCGAAGCTCCTGGTCAACTCGTCGCTGCTGTTGGTGACCTCGCTGCGCGAGGGGTTGCCGAGTGTGGTGCTCGAGGCCTGTGCCGTCGGTACCCCGGTGCTGTCGTCCGACCTGCCGGGCGTGGCGGAGATCGCCCGGGTGCTGCCCGGGATCACCATGCTGCCCCTGAGTACCCCGAACGAGATCTGGGCCAGCACCGCGGCCGATCTCGCGATCGTGCCGCCCACTCTGGACGAGCGTCGGGAGGCGATGCGCCGGCTGCGGCGCTCGCCGTTCACGATGGAGAACTGGCAGCGCGACATCACCGCCGTCTGGTCGCAGCCGCAGCCGCAGGCGCAGCCGTAGCGGGTAGCGGTAGCCGTGGCCCTCCCGCGGTCGTAGCGTGGCCGTTGGCGGCCGGTGGCCTGCCCCCGACCCCGTCCAAGGTGGACCCGGCCGGGGTGGGACATCCCACCTCGTGCCGGGGTGCGTTCGGCGCGTGCCGGCAGGATGCCGAACGTCCCGTGCGGCCCGGCCGGTGGGCACGAGGTGCACGTCCGGACGGACCACCTGATATTTTTAGCGTTGCTAACTAAATGGTGGCGCGGATGGCAGGGACCGTTTGCCGGTGTCCGGGAGGCGATGGTCACACCCGCAGCGGCCCTTGCTTGAGAGCTACCAGCCGCTCTGTCCGTCGCTGTCACCCCTGGGAGTGCCAGGATGGGGCGAGAGGTGGTCGACCGTGACGAACTCAGGGTCGGGCATCTGTGATCGCTGCTGGTGTCGAACCTCCCCGCCGACGAGAGGTGGGTGAGGTGACGAGGAGGAGACGAAGGCCATGGACAGCTTCGGCAGCACCGGCAGACTCGCGGTAGGTGATCGTACCTACACGATCAGGCGGTTGGACGCGGTGCCCGGGGCGGACCGCCTGCCGTACAGCCTCCGTGTTCTGCTCGAGAACCTGCTGCGCACCGAGGACGGCGCCAACATCACGGCCGACCACGTGCGCGCGCTCGCCGCCTGGGACCCGGCCGCGGAGCCGAGCCAGGAGATCCAGTTCACCCCGGCCCGGGTGATCATGCAGGACTTCACCGGCGTGCCCTGTGTCGTCGACCTCGCCGCGATGCGCGAGGCCGTCGTCGCACTGGGCGGCGACTCGTCGAAGATCAACCCGCTGGCTCCGGCCGAGATGGTGATCGACCACTCGATCATCGCCGACCACTTCGGCCGGCCGGACGCGTTCGAGCTCAACGCGACCCTGGAGTTCCAGCGCAACCGCGAGCGCTACCAGTTCCTGCGCTGGGGCCAGGCGGCGTTCGACAACTTCACCGTGGTGCCGCCGAACACCGGCATCGTGCACCAGGTCAACGTCGAGCACCTCGCCCGCGTCGTCTTCACGAAGGAGACCGCCGAGGGCACCCTGGCCTACCCCGACACCCTCGTCGGGACGGACAGCCACACCACGATGATCAACGGTCTCGGTGTGCTCGGCTGGGGCGTCGGTGGCATCGAGGCCGAGGCCGCGATGCTCGGCCAGCCGGTCAGCATGCTGATCCCGACCGTCGTCGGCTTCAAGCTCACCGGCGAGATGCCCCCCGGCACCACCGCCACCGACATGGTGCTCACCATCACCGAGCAGCTGCGCAAGCACGGCGTCGTCGGCCGGTTCGTCGAGTTCTACGGCGAGGGCGTGGCGAACGTCCCGCTGGCGAACCGCACCACCATCGGCAACATGAGCCCCGAGTACGGCTCCACCTGCGCGATCTTCCCGATCGACGCCGAGACCCTGTCCTACCTGCGTCTCACCGGCCGGCCCGACGAGCTCGTCGCGCTGGTCGAGGCGTACGCCAAGGAGCAGGGCCTGTGGCACGACCCGAGCCACGAGGCGAAGTACACGACCACCCTCGAGCTCGACCTCTCGACGGTCGTCCCGTCCCTGGCCGGGCCGAAGCGCCCGCAGGACCGGGTGCCGCTGTCCGTCGCGAAGCCCTCGTTCCGCAAGGCGCTCGCCGACTACGCGAAGCCGACCACGCTGGTGGACGGCGGCGCGGACGCGGCTGACGCCGAGTCCTTCCCGGCCTCCGACCCGGCCGCGGCGTTCGCCGACAAGCCGTCGGACGCGCCGGTCTCGGCCAACGGGGTCGCCGGTGACGTCAGCGGACGTCCGTCCAACCCGACGCGCGTGACCCTGGCCGACGGCACCACCTTCGAGATCGACCACGGGGCGGTCGCGATCGCGGCGATCACCTCCTGCACCAACACGTCGAACCCGCAGGTCATGCTGGGCGCTGCGCTGCTCGCGCGGAACGCCGTGGAGAAGGGCCTGACCCGCAAGCCGTGGGTGAAGACCACCTTGGCTCCCGGTTCCAAGGTGGTCATGGACTACTACGAGCGGGCCGGCCTCGTCCCCTACCTGGAGAAGGTCGGATTCAACCTGGTGGGCTACGGCTGCACCACCTGCATCGGTAACTCGGGCCCCCTCGACGGAGAGATCTCCGCCGCGATCAACGGCGCCGACCTGGCCGTGACCAGCGTGCTGTCGGGCAACCGGAACTTCGAGGGCCGGATCAGCCCGGACATCAAGATGAACTACCTGGCGTCCCCGCCGCTGGTCGTCGCCTACGCGCTGGCCGGCACGATGGACATCAACCTCGACACCGACCCGCTGGGCACCGACACCGCCGGCGAGCCGGTGTACCTGCGCGACATCTGGCCGAGTGAGGCCGAGGTCGCCGAGGTCGTGAGCAGCTCGATCGCCTCCAAGATGTTCGAGGACGGCTACGGCGACCTCTCCGGCGACGCCCGCTGGCAGGCCCTGCCGATCGGTGACGGCGGCGAGGTCTCCCAGACCTTCGACTGGGTCGAGGACTCCACCTACGTCCGCCACCCCCCGTACTTCGAGGGGATGACCGCCAAGCCGGCGCCGCGCACCGACATCAACGGTGCCCGGGTGCTGGCCTACCTGGGGGACTCGGTCACCACCGACCACATCTCCCCGGCCAGCTCCATCAAGAAGGACTCCCCGGCCGGGCGGTACCTCACCGAGCACGGGGTGGCCCCGGCCGACTTCAACTCCTACGGGTCGCGCCGCGGCAACCACGAGGTGATGATCCGGGGGACGTTCGCCAACATCCGGCTGCGCAACAAGCTGGTGCCCGGCGTCGAGGGCGGCGTCACCCGCCACCTGCCCGACGGCGAGCAGCTGGCGATCTACGACGCCGCCCAGAAGTACGCGGCCGACGGTGTGCCGCTGGTGGTCCTCGCCGGCAAGGAGTACGGCTCCGGCTCGTCCCGGGACTGGGCGGCGAAGGGGACCGCCCTGCTGGGCGTGCGGGCGGTCATCGCCGAGTCCTACGAGCGGATCCACCGCTCCAACCTGATCGGGATGGGCGTCCTGCCGCTGCAGTTCCCGGTCGGGCAGTCCGCGGAGTCGCTCGGGCTCACCGGTGAGGAGACCTTCACCATCACCGGCCTGGCCGACATCGACGAGAAGACCCCCACCATCACCGTGGCCGCGGGGGACATCTCGTTCGAGGCCGTGGTGCGTATCGACACCCCCGGCGAGGCGGAGTACTACCGCCACGGCGGGATCCTGCTCTACGTCCTGCGCTCGCTGATCTGAGTCGCGTGCCGGGTGTGGCCCGGGGAGGCCCGATCAGGCCTCCCCGGGCCCACTCCGGCCCGACCGGGCGGCGGCGCCGCCCGCGCCGCCCACGCGGGGCTGGCCCGGCCCGCCAGGAGTGGCGTCAGCGCCGGCCGATGCCGCGGCCGCGTGGGCGGGCGTCCAGCATCCGCGGCTCGCCACCTCTGGGCACGGCCCGGCGGGAGTCGACCAGCCTGCGCAGGTAGAACAGCGCTCCGAGGATCACGGCCACGTCGTCGACCAGCCCGACCGGCCCCAGCGGGAATTCGGGGACGGCGTCAACCGGCGAGACCACGTAGACCAGGCTGGTGATCGCCGCGGCGACGCCCTGGATCGGCATCCGGTAGCGCCGCAGCAGGTAGACGGTGCCGACGACCAGCACCACTCCGACGACCGCGATCACGCCAAGGATCACCACGAGCGTCGTGCCGAGATCGTCGCTCATCGACGTGCCGCGGGTCGACGTGTCGAGGGTTGACGTGCCGCGGGGCCGTGCCCGCCTTCCGTGCGGCGCCCGGCGGGCGCGAACAGGCCCGGCCGGCGCCGTGTCCCTGGCTGGTAGGCCATCGTGATGCTCACCGTTCCTCCGGAGGAAGGGGAAGAGTGGAAGGAGAGGAGAGGGGGATGAGGGTGATCCAGGAGATGCCCGCCCGCGCGCAGGTTCGAACATCCGCGGCGGCCCGATCGGATCTCGCGCCCACCTTCCGGCCGGGCCGGTGCGGAGGAGACCCGACGTCGCATCTCGTGGACGGAAACGGCAGACTGCCAGCATGAGCTCCGCCGCAGACGAGAACATCACGGTCAGCCTGCCCGAGGAGGACGCGGAGATCATCCGTTCCGCCGCGGAGGCCGAGGGCCTGAGCCTGAGCATGTTCGCGGCCGAGAGCATGCGACGCTACGCCCGCGACGTGCTGGCCGACCGCCGCCTGTTCCGCGTCTCCGACTCCGCCTGGGCGGAGCTGGAGGCCATGCTGCAGACGCCCCCGGCAGACAACCCGCGGCTGCGCCGGCTCCTCGACGAGGAGCCCGGCAAGGAGCAACCTCCCGGCCCGCAGGACGCCTAGCACCGTCAGCGGCACCCGCAGCACGCCTGGCGCCTGATCGCGCGCCGCGCGCCGCGCGCCGCGCGCCGCCGGTGCCGTGGGCGGCCAGCTCCACCACCATCTGATCGGCCATGGCTGAAGGGGGAACCGATCCGTGTCGCTCACGAAACCGTCGGCCCTGACGGAGAATCACGACACGGTCGCGTTCGGCTGCGGTGATCCTGCTGTGGACAGCTGGCTGCGCCACCACGCGAAGGACCACCAGCAGGAACGGATCACCAACACCTTCGTGATCCTCGACGGGTCCACCATCGCCGGCTTCTACTGCCTGGCCACCGGGGCCATCGAACGAGTCTCGACACCCTCCCGGTGGCGCTCACGCCGGCCCGCCGACCCCGTACCGCTCATGCTGCTCGGCCGGCTCGCAGTGGATGTCCGTCACCAGGGTCGGGGCGTCGGCGCCCGGCTCGTCCGCGACGCCACGATGCGGGCGCTCACGGTGCGGCGCATGGTGGGCACGCCACTGCTCGGCGCGCACGCCGTTGCCCCCGCGGGCCAGGCCTTCTACCGGCATTTCGGCTTCAGGCCCAGCGCCGTGGATCCCTGGCTCACCCTGCTGCCGCTGCAGAACGCCGCCGGCCCGCCGGCCTGACCGCGCCGGTCACCGGCCCCGGGGATGGCTCGGGCTACCGGTGACGACAGGACCGTCCACCGGTGACAGGTCAGACCCGCTCGTTCGCCTGTAGACACATTCTCCGGTACTCCTGCTCGGGCCCCGGCGGCTATTAGCGCGCCCGGCCCGGATGAAAAGGTGTGCGCGCTTCGTGGGCGCCCGATAGTGGATTTCCGGTGGAGCTGTTCCGTCCGGTCGCCGTGAGCGATATGTGCGTACCCGGGTCCGGGGTCAGGCGACTCTGTGGTGCCGCTTCTGCCCAATTTTCGTGGGTGGCTTTCCCTGCGGGTGGCTGGATTTTCCGCCGAGATGTCAGGCCCGGGTCGTGCGTCTTGACCCCAAAGCTGGTTTCCTGCAGAAAAAAAGGCGTCGCGTGTGGGTGGGGCGTATCGGGTCGGGGCGTTCCCGTGTCCGTTGGAATACCGCTGAAAGGGTGCTGGCTGAAGCCCTGAGACACGCCTGTTTCGTCCTGCGATCGAGACGGCTCTCAACGGCTATGTTGTCCCCGAGCAGCTGAGAGAAATGATCGCCTTGAAAGGTTGAAGATGACGAACAAGATGGGACGGCGTACCGCCGTTCTGGCCACCTCGGGGATGGTTTCTGTCGCGGTGGTGCTGGGGGCGGGCGCGGGCGTTGCGCAGGCTGCGCCACAGGGCCCCGTGGTGGGAGTGCACAAACCGGAAGTGAAGAAGGACAGCACATCGATAAGCTACGAGCGCGTCCGGTGGTTCGACAACAAGGACAAGAAGGAGCGGCCCAAGCACGAGAAGGACCACTACGGCAAGGAGTACTCGAAGAAGAAGGAGCGGCCGTGGTACGACGAGGCGGCCGCCGGTCAGGGCGGTTATGACGACCCGGCCCTCGGTGAGGGGCCGGCAGATCTGGAGGAGCCGGGTGCGTTCGTTGACCCGGCCGGCCTGGACGACTTCGGGTTCGACGACGGCTTCGTGGACTCGGCGCTCGACTCCGGCCTCGCTCCCGGTACCGGTGAGCCCTCCGCGGACCTGGACCCGAGCGCCATCTACGGCCCGCGGGGCTATGACAAGAAGAAGCACAGCGAGATCTCGAAGCGCAAGGACGCCATCAGCTACGAGCGCGTCCTCTGGTTCGCGGACAAGGACAAGAAGGAGCACCCGAAGAAGGAGTGGCCCAAGCACGAGAAGGACTACGACGAGAAGGACGGCTGGGACTGGAAGGACGGCAAGGACGAGAAGCGCGGCTGGTCGGAGTCTGACGACGACTCCTTCGGCTACCCGGTCGACGTGGAGGACTTCGGCGCTGACTTTGGTCCGGCTGCGGTCGAGCCCGCCGCCAGCGAGCTCGCTGCCTACGGCCCCGCTGCCTACGGTCCCACCGCCTACGAGCCGGCCGCGTACAAGCTGGGCTACGACAAGCACGGGAACCTGGTGAAGAAGAAGATCAGGATCACCGTCGAGCGGGTTCTCTGGTTCAACTCCAAGAAGAAGCACCACAAGTACGAGTCCAACCCGTGGAGCGGCCAGCAGCAGTACCCGTACCTGCCTGGACAGACGTCGGCGCCGCTGATCTAGCAGCAGAACAGCCGGTGGGGAACACCGGCTTTCGTGGCGTGAGCGCAAACAGGCGCCGCCCTGACCCTGGCGGCGCCTGACTGTGCCACGCCCGTTCCAGGAGTGCCCTCTCGGGGCACCGGACGCAGCTGGGACCGGAACCTGTCCTGCCGGGGTCGGCCGGCCTCGTGCGGCGGGGGCCATCCCGAACTCCGAGGCGCCGCTCCGAGCAGAACCGGGCCTGGCCGCGGCTGTGTCCGAGGGATGCCGTGTACGGCGCGCCGACACGGGCGGTCGGGCCACCTGCTCGCCGCCCGCGCCGGATACCGTCTCCGCCTCCAGGGGAGGCGCGAGAGCGCTAGCCCCTGAGCAGGGCGCGGGACATGACGATCCGCTGGATCTGGTTGGTGCCCTCGTAGATCTGGGTGATCTTCGCGTCGCGCATCATCCGCTCGACCGGGAAGTCGCGGGTGTAGCCGGCGCCGCCGAAGAGCTGGACGGCGTCGGTGGTGACCTCCATCGCGACGTCCGAGGCGAAGCACTTCGCGGCGGCGGTGATGAAGCCCAGGTTCGGCTCGCTGCGCTCGGCGCGGGCCGCGGCGACGTAGACCATGTGCCGGGCGGCCTCGATCTTCATCGCCATGTCGGCGAGCATGAACTGGACGGCCTGGTTGTCCGCGATCGCGCGGCCGAACTGGCGGCGCTCGCGCACGTAGTCGAGGGAGGCGTCGAGCGCGCCCTGGGCGATTCCGACGGCCTGGGCGCCGATGGTCGGGCGGGTGTGGTCGAGGGTGGCAAGCGCGGTGCGCAGACCGCTGCCGGGCTCGCCGATGATCCGGTTCGCCGGGATCGTGCAGTTCACGAGGTGGATCTCGCGGGTGGGGGAGCCCTTGATCCCGAGCTTGCGCTCCTTGGAGCCGACCTCGAAGCCGGGGTCGTCCGCGCGCACGACGAAGGCCGAGATGCCGTTGGCGGGCTTCGCCGCGTCCGGGTCGGTGACGGCCATCACGGTGTACCAGGTGGACTCGCCGGCGTTGGTGATCCAGGTCTTGGTGCCGTTGAGGACCCAGTGGTCCCCGTCGAGGTGGGCCCGGGTGCGCATGGCGGCGGTGTCGGAGCCGGCCTCCCGCTCGGAGAGGGCGTAGGAGGCGGTCGCCTCGCCGCTGGCGAGGGAGGGGAGGACAAGCTTCTTCAGGTCCTCCGACCCGGACAGCAGGATCGGCATCGTCCCCAGCTTGTTGACCGCCGGGATGAGGGAGGAGGAGGCGCAGACCCGGGCGACCTCCTCGATGACGATGCAGGTCGTCACCGAGTCGGCCCCCTGGCCACCGTAGATCTCCGGGACGTGGACCGCGTTGAAGCCGGAGCGGTTCAGCGCATCCCGAGCCTCGCTCGGGTACCTCTCGCGCTCGTCGACGTCCGCGGCGAACGGGGCGATCTCCTTCTCGGCGAGATCGCGGACCGCCTCACGGACAGCGTCGTGCGTGTCGTTGAGCCGGTAGGCGTCGAAGTTCGGATCCACGGCGGTGTCGTCCTCGTCCTGTGTCGGTCGTGACCGGTCCGGAAGCGTGACCGGTCAGGCGTAGCGGTGGAAGCCGCGGCCGCTCTTCTTCCCGAGCAGGCCCGCGTCGACCATGCGCAGGAGCAGCGGCGGCGGCGAGTACAGGGGCTCCTTGAACTCGTCGTAGAGAGACTCGGCGACGGCCTTGACGGTGTCGAGCCCGATCAGGTCGATGAGGCGCAGCGGGCCCATCGGGTGGGCGCAGCCGAGCACCATGCCCAGGTCGATGTCCTCGGGGGAGGCGAAGCCGGACTCCTGCATCCGGATCGCCGACAGCAGGTAGGGAACGAGAAGGGCGTTCACCACGAAGCCGGCGCGGTCCTGGGAGCGGATCACCTGCTTGCCCAGCGCGGAGGTGACGAACTCCTGCGCCCGGTTGAGGGCGGCCTCCGAGGTGAGGAGGGACGGGACGAGCTCGACCAGCTTCATGACCGGCACCGGGTTGAAGAAGTGCACACCCAGCACCTGCTCCGGGCGGCCGGTCGCCATCCCGAGCTTCATGATCGGAATGGAGGAGGTGTTGGACGCGAGGATCGCGGCCGGGTCGACGACGACCTTGTCGAGCGCGGCAAAGATCTCGGTCTTGACCTGCTCGTTCTCCGCGACGGCCTCGACGGTGAACTGGCGGTCGGTGAAATCGCCGAGGTCGGTGGTGAAGCTCAGCCGGCCCAGCGCCGCGTCGCGGTCGGCCTCGGTGAGCTTGCCGCTGCGGGCACCCCGGTCGAGCGAGGTCGTGATCCGCTTGCGGCCGGCCTCGGCGGCTCCCGCGTCCACTTCCCGGACCAGCACGTCGAGCCCCGCCCGTGCGCAGGCCTCGGCGATGCCGGAGCCCATGAGGCCGCACCCGATCACGCCGACCCGACGGATCTCGGTTGTCGCCTGCGCTTCCGGCGAGGCCTGTACCTGCTGTGTCTCGGCCACGTGGCCGCCTCCGTTCTCGCGCTGCTCCGTCACTGCGCCGACCACCACCACCGACCGCCGCCTGCGGCTGGCCCGGCACGGCACCAGGTGCGTTCGGCCGGTCGTTCGGCCACCTGGTCGCCGGCTGGCCGGCCGCATCGGCCCGGGGCGAGTGTCTCCGGTCGGCCCTGCGTTTGCGACCCAGCGATATTGGTCCTATCCAACTATAGGACGCCCTTGTAGTTGGCTGCCGGTTCTGCGATCCGGCTGACGCCATCCGGCCGACCGGCCACGACCGGCGGATGAGGCTCAGGGATGATGAGGCTCAGGGATGCAGGGGGAGCGACCACAGCGCGAGTGTGCCGAGGGACAGGGGCACCCCGACGCCGACCAGCAGGCTGGGCAGCGGGCGGGCCAGGCCATGCCGGTCAGCGAGGATCGCGCCGGCCACCATCGGTGGCATCGCCGTCTCGAACAGCGCCACCTTGACCTCCGGGGCGCCGAACAGGCCGCCGGCCACGTACAGCGCGAGCACGAGCGCCGGGGCGACGGCGAGCTTGACCGTAAGCCCCAGGGCCAGCTCCCGCCACCACTCGCGCAGCGCGGGCAGCCGAAGCTGCAGCCCGACGGAGAACAGCGCCAGCGGGGTCAGCGTGCCGCCGATGGAGGCGAGCGCCTCATCGAGCCAGACCGGGTACTCCACCGGCCGCAGCGCCAGTGCCAGCACGAGCGCGATCAGCGAGGGCCGCACGAGCACCTTGCGGACCACGGCCAGCGGCGCCGTGACAGTTCCGGAAGCAGCGGTCACCACGACCAGGACCACGGTGTTGAGGATCAGGTATGAGCCGAGCTGGTCGGTCAGCAGCGCGACCGGCACCCAGGACTCGCCGAGGAACGCGGTGACCATGGGGATGCCCACGAACGAGGTGTTCGCCACCGCGGTGGTGGCGATCAGCGCGGCCACGACCTGCCGGGGCAGCCGCATCAGTCGTGCCGCCACCAGGTAGATCAGCACCGTGACGGCGCACAGCAGGTACGGGGCCGCGACGACGAGCACGATCTCGGACGGAATGTCGACGTCGTGCAGGACGTGCAGTGTCAGCGCCGGTAGCGCGATGTCGAGCAGCCAGATGCCGAGCGCCCGCGGTGCGTCCTCGGCGAACTGGTGCGCGCGCTGGGCGGCGATGCCCGCGACAAGACCGACAAGCACCACGACCAGGGCGGACACCGGCGCATCGTTTCAGCCTGGCAGCGCCGCGCAACCGCCCCGCGACGTCGCCTGCGTCACTCGGCAGGGGCGTCGGGGCGTTCCGGTCGGCTTTGCTGACTCCTGGTGGCGGCTCGGCGCGCGACCCGGGTGCGGTAGAGCCGGTTGAAGGTGATGTGCACGACGAAGAGCAGCCCGGCGACGAGGTAGTTCACGTCGCCGAGCGACCGCTGACCCGGCAGGGGCAGGAGCGTGTAGGTGATCAGGACGGCGGCGGTGAGGAAGAGCGTGCCGATCGTGACGCCGCCGATCCACGGCGGCGCGTCCGTCATCGACCCGTGCGCTCGTGTCGCGGTGGGGGCGGCGCCGCGTGGCGGCTCGGTCTGCGCGGTCACAGGAACCAGTGTGCACCGCGCAGCCGTCACGGGTGGGTGGCGATTTCACCGCGTGATGGGCGATTGTTCCTGTCGGTGGTGGATGTGACACTGCGGTGACAGATCGGAACAGGCCCGGCGCGCCGGTGCCCGGGCGGGGCGTGGCCCGCCCGGCATGCGGCCCGCGGCGGGCGGGCGGAAGGGCAACGGGCATGGCTGCACCAGTGCTGGTCGACCAGACCGGAGCGAGGTGGCGCGACGGCAAGCGGTACATGTGGCTGACCGCGCTGATCCCCCCGCTCCTGCCGATCGTCTCCTTCGGGCTCTGGCACCGCACCGGTTCCGGGCTGCCGTGGTGGCTGACTCCGCTCTTCGTCTTCGGGCTGCTGCCGCTGCTCGACGCGACGTCCCCGAAGGACCCGGTCAGTGCGCCGGACTGGACGCGCGCGGCGCTGGAGACCGACCGCTACTACCGCTGGTGCACCTACCTCTACCTGCCGCTGACAGGCATCGCCCTGGCCCTCGGGTGCTGGGCCTGGGTGGAGGGTGGCCTCTCCCCGATCGAGCGGGTGGCCGTGGTCCTCGCTCTCGGCACCGTCACCGGGATCGGCATCAACACCGCCCACGAACTGGGCCACAAGCGGGACCGGCTGGAACGTGTCCTGGCCAAGGCCATGCTCGCGGCCTCCGCCTACGGCCATTTCTACGTGGAGCACAACCGGGGCCATCACGTGCGCGTCGCCACCGCCGCCGACCCGGCGAGCGCCAGGCTGGGAGAGAGCTTCTGGCGGTTCTGGCCGCGCACCGTCGGCGGCAGCCTGCGCTCCGCCTGGGAGCTGGAGGCGCGCCGGCTGCGCCTGCGCGGGCGATCACCATGGTCTCGGCACAACGAGGTGCTGAGTGCGTGGGCCTACAGCGTGGTGCTCTTCGCCGCACTCGCGGTGGCTTTCGGCGCACCGGCCCTGCTCTTCCTCGCCCTGCAGGCCGTCGTTGGCTTCTCCCTGCTCGAAGCCGTCAACTACATCGAGCACTACGGGCTTGCCCGAGCCCGGTTGGAATCCGGCAGGTACGAAAAGGTCGAGCCCCGGCACAGCTGGAACAGCGACGACGTCATCAGCAACCTGGCGCTCTACCATCTGCCTCGACACAGTGACCATCATGCGTTTCCGACAGTGCGGTATCAGTCGCTGCGCTCGTTCGATTCCGCGCCGCAGCTGCCGGCCGGCTACGGATCGATGATCCTGGCGGCGCTCGTTCCCCGGTTCTGGTTCCGGGTGATGGACCCGCGGGTCGTCGCGCACTACGGCGGCGATGTCACCAGGGCCAACATCGACCCCCGCCGGCGGTCACAGCTGCTTGCCCGCCATGGCGGCACGGGGGTCGGAAACGTCCGCGCGGCCGAGGCCCGGCCGGTCGGCTGACCGCTGCCTACACCCTGCGGGAAGGGCCGCTGACCAACAGACACGGCCGCGGCGGATCATTCAGTCCGGACGCGCGTAGCGCGGTTTCTCGCTGGTCACGCCACCACGTCTGACCGCCGGCGGACGCGCGCCGCTTCTTTCCGCGGACCACCGCGGGATCTTCGTCCGCTGGCTATTCTCGTGTCGGTGGCCTTCACGCGCCGCGGAACCTCGCGGTTGGGCGTGCCCACAAACCCGGACCGACGGTCGGCCGGAGTCTCGGGGGCCCGGACATCCCGGTATCAGGGACACGCTCCGGGCCGGGTCCGCGTCACCTTCGCCGATCACAGTGTGCCCGGACGGCACCTGCGCGTCGGCATTCCAGGGCCCGGCTCGGGGGGACCGGGTCGAAGGTACTTCGCGGTGGTGGGAGCGACCGACCTTGTACACGACAGAAGCGGCGACGATAGTGGCAGCCCCGGTGGCACCGTTGTCGCATCATTCTCTCCTTGTTTTCCTCCTCCAGCTGACGGTGTTGCTCCTCCTCGCGGTCAGCCTCGGGCGGCTGGCGGCCAGGATCGGGCTGCCCTCGGTCGTCGGTGAGCTGCTGGCGGGTGTGCTGGTGGGCCCGTCGCTGCTGGGCACGGCGGCTCCCGACCTCGCGGGCTGGCTGTTGCCCACCGAGCCGGACCAGATGCATCTGCTCGACGCGGTGGGCCAGATCGGTGTGATCCTTCTGGTGGGTCTCACCGGCCTGGAGATGGACATGCGGATGGTGCGGCGCCGGGGTGCCACCGCCGCCCGGATCAGCATCGCGGGCCTCCTCCTGCCGGTGGGGCTCGGCGTCGGGGCAGGTCTGCTCGTGCCGGACTCGCTTGTCGCCGACGGTGCCGACCGTTCGACCTTCGCGCTGTTCCTCGGCGTGGCCATGGGTGTCAGCGCGATCCCCGTCGCAGCGAAGATCCTCCTGGACATGCGGTTGCTGCACCGCAACGTCGGCCAGCTCATCCTCGCCTCCGCGACCGTCGACGACGCGGTGGGCTGGTCACTGCTGTCGGTGGTGTCCGCCATGGCCACCACCGGCGTGCGGGGCGGGGACATCGCCTGGCCGGTGCTGAGCGTGCTCGCCGTCATCGCCTTCGCGCTGGTCCTGGGCCGGCCGCTGGCCCGGCTCGCGGTCGCGCTGGGAGGTCTGGCCCGGCAGCCGACCGGCGAGACGGACGATGCGGGCGCACGGGCCGCGGCGAACCCGGTGGACCCGCAGGACGGCGCCGGGTCTCCCCGCACCAGTGAGGCCGGACCCGCCCCGACCGACGGAGGGGCATCGCCCGCCGGACCAGTACCGCCCGCCGGACCAGTACCGACCGCCGGGGCGGCCGGGCTGGTCGAGACTGGCGGCGGGGCAGCACCGGCCGGTGGCTCCCCGGACGGTGTCGCGGTCGCCGTCCTGTTCATCTTCGCCGCGGCGGCGGGAACACATGCGCTCAAGCTGGAGGCGATCCTGGGTGCCTTCGTCGCCGGCATCCTGCTCGGTTCGACGCCGACGATCGACCTCCGCCGGCTCGAACCGCTGCGGCTGGTGGTCGTCGGTGTCCTGGCGCCGATCTTCTTCGCCTCGGCCGGGCTGCGTATCGACCTGACGGCCCTGGCCGAGGCCGAGGTGGCGATCGCCGGAATCGTCGTTCTGGCCCTGGCGATCTTCGGCAAGTTCGCCGGCGCCTACATCGGCGCGCGGATCAGCCGGCTGGGGCACTGGGAGGCACTGTCCCTCGGTGCCGGCCTCAACGCCCGCGGTGTGATCGAGATCGTCGTGGCCGGCACCGGGCTGCGTCTCGGTGTGCTCTCGACGGCCATGTACACCGTGATCGTGCTGGTGGCGATCGTCACGTCGATCATGACGCCGCCCATCCTGCGGGCGACGATGCGCCGGGTCGAGCAGACCGCGGAGGAACAGCTGCGGGAGCTGGACCTCGCTGACCGACGCAGCTTCGCGCCCGGCGGCGTGTAGCCGGCCCGCGTCCGCCCAGGCTCGTCCCGGCCGGTCCTGGCCTGCCTCGACCTGCCCCGCGACCTCCGGGGGCAGGTCAGGCGGGTGGTCAGGCGACCGGCGCCGTCTCGACTCCGAGATCCACCGCTGCGGCGGCGAACTCGTCCCGTAGCCGCCGCCTGCCGGCCTCGTCGAGGAAGGAGTGCTCGACCGCGGCGGCGGCCATCTCGAAGACCTGCTGACGGGAGAGCCCCAGCGAACGCAGGGCGTGCAGGTACTCCGCACGCAGGGTCGTGTTGAACATCGGCGGGTCGTCGCTGTTCAGGTTCACGGCCAGCCCCTGGGCGATCATCTCGGGCAGTGGGTGCGCCGCGTACCCGGCGACCGCGCCGGTGCACAGGTTGGACGTCGGGGAGACCTCCAGCGGGATCTGGTGCCGGCGCAGGTGCTCGACCAGGGCCGGGTCGGCCAGCGCACTGGTGCCGTGCCCGATCCGCTCGGCATGCAGGAACTCCAGAGCGTCCCAGATCGTCCGCGGGCCGGTCGTCTCGCCCGCGTGCGGGATGCAGTGCAGCCCGGCGTCGCGGGCGGCGGTGAACACCGGGCCGAACTGGGGCCGCGGCACGCCCACCTCCGGCCCGCCGAGCCCGAGAGCGATCACGCCCTCGCCGCCGTGGGCCAACGCGAGCTCCAGGGTGCGCTCGCCGGAGGTCACGTTGTCGGTACCGGGCAGCCCGGGGATGTCGGTGATCCAGCGCACCTGGATTCCGGCCTCCCGTTCGGCGTCGAGCCGGCCGGCCTCCACCCCGGCGAACACGGCCGCGGGGTCGACCCCACGCTGGACGTGCAGCCAGGGCGTGAACGTGATCTCGGCGTAGCGCACCCGCTGGTCGGCCAGGCCGAGCGCGGTCTCGCGGGCGAGCAGGCGGAAGTCCTCCTCGTCCCGCAGCACCTGGACGGCGGCCAGGTAGACCTCGATGAAGTGGTCGAAGTCACGGAACTCGTAGTAGGCCCGCAGGGCCTCCAGATCGGTCGGCAGATGGTCGAGGCCGTGGCGCCGGGCCAGCTGGAGCAGGGTGCCCGGCCGCATCGACCCCTCCAGGTGGACGTGCAGTTCCACCTTGGGCAGCGCATCGACGAACTCCTCGTCCGTGACCACCGCGCCGGTGTCGCCATCCCTCACGCCGCTCTCCGTTCCGTCGACTCCGCCGGCTCCAGCTCGCCGGCCCAGGCCCCGCGGCCCAGGCCTCGGCGGCCCAGGCCTTGGCGGACCGGCACCAGCCGAGCCGCCAGATCCATCCTGGCGGACCGGGTCAGGGCGTGGGCCGCGCCGGCGGCTCGGGGGCCGACCCGCCGAGGTGGGCGGGCAGCCACCAGGGCGACTCGCCGGGCGGCGGGGCCGGGTAGCGGCGCTGGGCGTCGTCCAGGATCTCCTTCATCGTCAGTTCCAGCAGCGCCGTTCCGGCCCGGGCGTCCTGCAGGGCCGAGGCGGGCACCGGCTTGCCCACGGTGATCGACACCGGAGTGCCGACCGCCGCCCGCAGGCTGCGCGGCCGGTCCTTGGTCAGGATCCGCTGGCTGCCCCACAGGGCCAGCGGGATGACCGGCACGCCGGCCTCGGCGGCCATCCGGGCCGCACCCGACTTGAACGGCGTCAGGCAGTAGCTCGGGTTGATCGTGGCCTCGGGAAACACCCCGACGAGCTCCCCGTCGCCCAGCGCGCGCACCGCGGCGCGCAGCGACCCGGCGCCGGCCGCCCGGTCCACCGGGATGTGGTGCATGCCGCGCATCAGCGGCCCGCTCACCCGGTGATCGAAGACCTGCTTCTTGGCCATGAACCGGACCATCCGGCGCTGGGACCACCAGAACGGCACGCCGGCCAGGGCGAAGTCCAGGTACGAGACGTGGTTGATCAGGACAACGCCGCCTCCGGTCGCCGGCACGTTCTCCTCGCCGCGCACGTCCAGCTGCAGCCGCAGCGCGCGGAAGAGGCCGAGCGCCGTGTGCAGCACCGGCCGATACACGTATTCCGCCATACCGCGGATTCCTCCCCATCCAGATGCCTCGCCGTCGCGCCGTCCCGGTCAGGACGTCACCGGCGGGCGCGGGACCACCGTCCGCGCCGGCCGGCGGTGGACGCCGGACCATCGTGCGCCAGTCAGCGGCCCGAGTCGTGCATTCGTCCCCGAGGCCGTGCTCGTCGAACTGCCCCGCCTCTGTCACGGTGTCGCCCGCCGGGCGGGAAATGCGGGATTATCGGGACGCCCACCGACGAGCCCACCCGGCCGTGGGTGCGGCGACACCCGACGACGGAAGACGAGGGAAGGGGCAGCCACGTCCGATCTGCTGAGCCGGAGTTTCGACGCGCAGCCGGCCCCCGCCCACTGGATCCTCGTGGTGACCGGCGTCGTCGCGCTGCTCACCGTCGCCAGCGACCGGGTCTGGCCGACCGCGCGGCACGTGGTGACGATCGCGCACGAGGGCGGGCACGCCCTCGTCGCCGTCGCCGCCGGACGCCGTCTCGCCGGAGTCCGTCTGCACTCCGACACCTCGGGGGTGACGGTCTCGTCGGGCCGCCCGACCGGGCCGGGCGTGATCCTGACCGTCGCCGCCGGTTACACCACCCCGTCGCTGCTCGGCCTGGGGGCGGCGGGCCTGCTCGCCACCGGGCGGGTCACCCTGCTGCTCCAGCTCCTGGTGGCGCTGCTGCTGACCATGCTGGTCGTGGTCCGCAACGGGTTCGGCGTGCTGTCGGTGCTGGTCAGCACAGCGGTGGTGCTCGGTGTCTCGTGGTTCGCCGCGGACGACGTCCAGGCCGGCTTCGCGGCCTACGCCACCTGGTTCCTGCTGGTGGGCGCCGTGCGGCCGATCGTCGAGGTGCAGCGCCAACGCCGTCGCCGGCGGGCGTGGGACTCCGACCCGGACCAGCTGGCGCGGCTTACCGGTCTGCCGGGCACGTTCTGGGTCGGCGCGTTCGGCGCGGTGTCCCTGGGTTGCCTCGCGGCGGCCGCCGCCGCCCTCGTCGTCTGACAGGTCGTCCCACCGCGGTCGGTCGTCCCACCGCGGTCGGCGGGAACTGTCGCACCCGGCTGCGAGACTGGGGCCATGTGCGGGAGGTACACCCAGACACTGAACGCCGACGACCTCGCCACGGCCATGTCCGCGGTGGATGAGACGGGCGGCCGGCTGCGGGAGAGCTACAACGTGGCCCCGACCACCGAGATGCCGATCGTGGTGGTCCCGCGGCAGCCACGCCTCGAGGGCGGGGGTGAGGGCGCGGGCAGGGGCGGGGCCGGCGCGAGTGAGCGCAGCGCCGGGAACGAGCCCGGGCGGGTGGTGCGGCTGGCCACGTGGGGCCTGGTGCCGTCCTGGGCGAAGGACCGGGCGATCGGCAGCCGTCTGATCAACGCACGGGCCGAGTCGGTCGCAGCCAAACCGGCGTTCCGGGCGGCGTTCGCCGCACGGCGCTGCCTCGTTCCGGCCACCGGCTTCTACGAGTGGCTGCGGATCGGCGGGTCCCGCAAGGGCCAGCCCTACTACATCCATCCCGCCGGCCACCCCGCCGCCGACGGCCTGTTCGCCTTCGCCGGCCTCTACGAGGTCTGGCGGCACGGCGAGCAGCCACTGACCACGTTCACCATCATCACCACCGACGCCGCCCCGGGCCTGGAGTTCATTCACGACCGGTCACCGGTCGTGGTGCCACGGTCGGCCTGGTCCCGCTGGATCGATCCGGCGGTGCGGGACCCGGCCGCGCTGGCCGGCATCCTGCGGCCGGCGCCGGCCGGTGTCTTCACCGCCCACCCCGTGGCCACCGCCGTCGGCAGTGTCCGCAACGACGCCCCGCAGCTGATCGACCCGGTGGAGGTGTCCGACGATCTGGCCGCACTGGCCGCGGCCTCCGCTTCGGGCGGAGGTGGGAACTCCGTCCCGCCGCATGAGGCCGCCCTCGTCAGCGAGGATGATGCCAGGTCACATGCGCGGCGGTGACGGTGAACGACACCGCGGGACCCGCCCCGCGTGACGGTGCGTCAGACGGTCGGAGGGGCAGCGGATGGAAACAGGCGAGATTCCCACGGAGCGGTTGGCCAACCTGCGCGATGTCGGCGGGATGGCCACCACCTCGGGCCAGCTGATCAGAGCCGGCGTGCTCTACCGCAGCGACATGCCCCGCGTGGACGACGAGCGCCCCGATGCCTCCTTCACCTGGCCTCCGCCGACGGTGGTGGATCTGCGGGCGTCGATGGAGCGGGGTGACGCGCCCCATCCGCTCTCCCTGCTCGGTTCGGAGATCCACGTCAAGCCGCTGATCGGTGAGGGCAGGAACACCGTGAGCGAGTCCGTGACCGCGGAGGTCCGCGCGGGTGGCCTGCGCATGCTCTACCCGGTGATCCTCGACGTCGCCGCCCCGAGCCTGGTCGAGATCCTCGACCTGGCCGCCGAGGCCCCGGGCCCACTGCTCGTGCACTGCGCCGCTGGCAAGGACCGCACCGGAATCGTCGTCGCGCTCCTGCTGCGCCTCGCCGGCGTCGTCCCGGAGGCGGTGGTCGCCGACTACATGGCGACCGGGCCCAACATGCCCGGCATCGTGCGGCGGCTCAAGGGGCAGGCGCTCCTGCCCGGCGCGCGCACCGGGGAGCGCCGCGCGAGCGAGGTCTCGATGGACGCGGTCGGCGCGGTGTTGGAGATCATCGACGGGCACCCGGCCGGGGTTGAGGGCTGGCTGCTCGACCGCGGGGCGAGCCCCGACTCCATCAGGCACTGGCGCAAGCGCATCGTGGACTGATCCCCGGCCGGCCTCTCGTCAGGGCCGCAGCGCGAGCCCCAGGATGACCTCGGTCACCCCGGTCACGATGAGCTGGATGCCGAACAGGACGGCCAGCACCACGACCGTCGCCGACGGCCAGGTGACCGCCAGGATCCCGAGGACCACGGCAAGGCCCGCGATCAGCAGCCCCCGGGTGCGCCCGGAGGCGCCGCCGGCGCGGCGGGACCGGCTCGACAGGATCAGCAGCGCCCGGATGACGCCCGCGATGATCAGGGCAGCACCCACGACGAGGGCGATGGCGTGCAGCGTCACATCCGGCCACACGAGGATCACCACGCCGGCCGCCGCGGTCAGGACCCCGTAAAGAACGGTCGTGTTGCCCTGGTCGGCACGAGCCGCCGACACGATCTCGCCGATACCCGACACCAGCAGAGCCACCCCGGCCAGCACGGCCAGCGCACCCGCGGTGCTGAAGGGGTTGATGATCAGCAACAGGCCGAGCACGGTGGCGGCGAGACCGAGAACGACCAGGCTTGACCACAGTGCGCTGGGGCGGTGCGTCTCGCGTTGCTGCCGGTACGTCGTTGTCATGGTGACCTCCCGTGTCCGGAGCATTGGCCGCCATGTACCGGCGGCCGCGCCCGTGACCTGGGAAAAGGCATACCCGCCGCAGGGTGCGGACGCACGTCGCCGGGGGGAGTCACCGCGGGTGGCCCGAGACGCCCGCGGGCTCCCGGCCCGCGGCCCGTACCCTGGAGAGCATGACCTCTGCCGCGTCGTGAGGCAGGCAATCCCCGGTTCCCCCCGAATACCCGGTACCTGCTGCCCGGTACGCGGCCTCCGGGGGTCCAGTGCCCGCGGCGGCTCCCCGCTGACACCTGATGCCCGCACGAAGCCGATGTACGAAAGAGGCCGACCCTCATGATCATCGTGTCCGAGCTGGAGCTCCGGGCCGGAGCCCGCACACTGATCGAGCCGGTCTCCTTCCGGGTACAGCCCGGCGATCGCATCGGGCTCGTGGGCCGCAACGGCGCCGGCAAGACCACGCTGCTGAAGACGCTCGCCGGGGAGAACCTGCCGTTCGCCGGCAAGGTCGATCTCCGTGGCGAGCTGGGCTACCTCCCGCAGGACCCGCGCACCGGCGACCTCGCTGACACCGCGCGCGACCGGGTGCTCGCCGCCCGCGGCCTCGACGTGATCCTCCGTGAGATGGAGAAGCTCCAGGTCGAGATGGCCGAACTCGTCGACGAGTCGGCCCGCGACGGCGCGGTCCGCCGGTACGGCCGGCTGGAGGAGCGGTTCGGCATGCTGGGGGGCTATGCCGCCGAGGCGGAGGCGGCGCGGATCTGTTCGTCGCTCGGCCTGCCCGACCGGGTGCTCGCGCAGCCCATCGGAACCCTCTCCGGCGGCCAGCGCCGCCGGGTCGAGCTGGCCCGGATCCTGTTCGCCGGGTCGGGCAACTCCGATGCGACGCTGCTTCTCGACGAGCCCACCAACCACCTCGACGCGGACTCGATCACCTGGCTGCGCGACTTCCTGCGCGCCCACTCCGGCGGCCTGATCGTGATCAGCCACGATGTGGACCTGCTCGACAAGAGTGTGAACAAGGTCTTCCACCTCGACGCCAACCGTGCCGCCCTCGACGTCTACAACGTCAACTGGAAGACCTACCTCACCCAGCGCGAGCAGGACGAGCGCCGCCGCAAGAGGGAGCGGGCCAACGCCGAGAAGAAGATCGACTCGCTGCGGGCCCAGGCAGACAAGATGCGCGCCAAGGCGACCAAGGCGCGGGCGGCACACCAGATGGACCGCCGCGCCGAGCGCCTCGCTGCCGGCCTCGCCGATGTCCGGGTCGCCGACCGGGTGGCCAAGCTGCGCTTCCCCGATCCGGCGCCGTGCGGGCGCACCCCGCTCACGGCGACCGGCCTGTCGAAGTCCTACGGCTCGCTGGAGGTGTTCACCGGAGTCGACCTGGCGATCGACCGTGGCACCCGGGTCGTGGTCCTGGGTCTCAACGGAGCCGGCAAGACGACCCTGCTGCGGATGCTCGCCGGCCAGGAACCGCCGGATGCCGGCGAGGTGCACCCGGGGCACGGTCTGCGGCTGGGCTACTACGCCCAGGAGCACGAGACGCTCGACACCTCCCGCTCGGTCCTCGACAACATGCGGGCGGCCGCACCCACCGCGTCCGACGTGGATCTGCGCCGCATCCTGGGCGCCTTCCTGTTCAGCGGCGACACCGTCGAGCAGCTCGCCGAGACGCTCTCCGGCGGCGAGAAGACGCGGCTGGCACTTGCCGGGCTGGTGTGCAGCTCCGCCAACGTGCTGCTGCTGGACGAGCCGACGAACAACCTCGACCCGGCGTCGCGGGACGAGGTCCTGAGCGCACTGCGCACCTACCGGGGCTCGGTGGTGCTGGTCACACACGACCCGGGCGCGGTCGAGGCACTGAACCCCGACAAGGTCCTGATGCTGCCGGACGGCGTCGAGGACACGTGGTCGCCCGACCTCGCCGACCTCGTCACCCTGGCCTGACCGCCGGCGCGGCGGGGAGCTGGCCCGCGCCGCCGCCCGGCAGGGCACCCGCCTCGGCCCGGCGTGGCACCCGCCGCAGCCTCCGGGGCGGTGTGTTGACAGACTGGGCGGTCAGTCGGTCCGGCTGCCGTTGCGGCCAGCCGGCCCCAGGCATGGCTATCGAGACGAGAGCGGGGGCGTGTGAGCGCGGAAGGCAGCACCAAGGCGGTCGTGGCGGCGTTGGTCGCGAACCTTGGCATCGCGGTCGCGAAGTTCGTGGCATTCCTGTTCACCCGGTCGTCCTCGATGCTGGCCGAGTCGATCCACTCGGTCGCCGACTCCGGTAACCAGGCACTGCTGCTGCTCGGCCAGCGAAAGGCCAGGCAGCCCGCGGACGAGGAGCACCCGTTCGGCTACGGCCGATCCCGCTACATCGCCGGGTTCCTGGTCGGGATCGTGCTGTTCAGCGTCGGCGGGTTGTTCTCCGTCTACGAGGGTGTCGAGAAGCTGCGCCACCCGCACGAGCTGGAAAGCGGTGTGGTCGCCATCGTGGTCCTCGCGGTCGCGATCGTGCTGGAGAGCATCTCCTTCCGGACGGCGATCCGGGAGTCGCGGCATGCCAAGGGCCCGCTGACCTGGTGGCGCTTCATCCGCGAGGCCCGTTCGCCGGAGCTCCCGGTCGTTCTGCTCGAGGATCTCGCCGCGCTCTGCGGGTTGTTTCTCGCGCTCGGCGGCGTCGGCCTCACCCTGCTGCTCGACGAGCCGCTGTGGGACGCCGCGGGCACGCTCGCCATCGGTATCCTGCTGCTGGTCGTCGCGGTGATCGTCGCGCTCGAGACCTACGGGATGCTCGTCGGGGAGGCAGCCGCCCCGCAGACCGTGGAGACGATCCGGCGGGTGCTGGCCTCCGCGCCCGCGGTCACCGCCGTGATCCACATGCGCACCCTTCACCTCGGCCCGGAGGAGCTGCTGGTCGCAGCCAAGATCGGGATCGAGCCGGACCTGACCGCGGCCCAGGTCGCCGGTGCGATCGACGGGGCCGAGGCGCTTCTCCGGCAGGCGGTGCCCACGGCGCGCCGGGTCTACCTGGAGCCCGACATCCTGCGGGTCGCCGCTGGCCAGCAGCCGGCCGTCCCCGGCACCGAGGCGTCCCCGGCACGGGAGTCGAGCGCGTAGTCGCCGTGGTCGCGGGTGTCGCGGGCGTCTCGGGTCAGGTGCTGCTGAGGCACATCCGCAGGACCACCGCGACCACCGCACCCGCACCGACCAGGACCAGCGGTAGATCGCCCGCGCGGATGGTGTCGCCGGGCCCGTCCGGGCGCGGTCGGGGCGCCAGCGCCGCGACCGCCAGCCAGGGCGCCAGCGGCAGCCAGGACAGTTCAGCCCCGCCCCAGGCCAGTCCCGCGCACAGGCTGAACAACGCGGCCGCCGCCGCCCCGACGAGGAACGGCCATCCGGGCGTCAGCCGGAGCCGACGCAGCGCCCGGACCAGCACCGGCCCGCCGGCGAGCAGCACCACGACGACGTCCAGCGCGAGCCAGGCCAGCATGGTGGCGATCCCGGCGTCGACCCGGGCCGCGGCCAGGCCGTCCGACCAGGAGAAGCCCCAGGCGAGGAAGAGCCAGAACGGCAGGAGTGCCCCGAGGCCGGTGAGGACGTTCATCAGCGGTCGACGGCGGACGAAGTACGCGGCCGCCACACCGACGCCCAGCCAGACCGCCGGGTAGTCGAACAGGCTGGTCACACCCAGCAGCAGCCCGGAGGCCAGCGCCCACAGCAGGCGCCACCGCCGGCCCGGCTCGCACCCGACCACGCCGACGGCCAGCGCCGCCGCCGCGGGCAGGACGGTCACCGCGTGAGGGGAGGCCGCGGCCCACAGTGCCCACGGTGTCAGAACGAGGACGGGCACGGCCCGGCGCGCCGCCGTCTCGTGGCACAGCGAGCGCACCGCGATCGCCACCAGCGGGACACTCAGCGCCGTCAGCGCGGTGAGGGCCAGTCCGAGCGCGGTTGCGCCGCTGACGCCGAGCCGGTCCAGCGCCCAGACCAACAGCACCGGACCGGGTGGATGGCCGGCCAGCTGGCCGCCGCCGCCGGCCGTCGCTCCTGATCCGTCCAGGCCCGGCCCGAGGTCGGAGACCTGGGACGTCCAGCTGGCCAGGTAGGCGAGAGGGTCGTCCCCGACGGCGTCGGCGGCGACGAGGTAGGCGGCTGGTGGCCGCAGCCCACCGGCGAGCCCGGGGCCGGCCGCGGTGGCCAGCGCGAGGCTCCAGCCGAGCGAGCCGGCGAAGCTGCCGACCAGCAGGGCCGACCAGCGGAGGTGGGCGCTCCGACCTGCGAGCAGCAGGGTGACGACGGCCACGAGGATTGGAAGGAGCACGGCCGGCGCGACGGCGGGGGTGCGCCAGGCCTGCTGGAACGGTGCGGCGGCGTGGTCGGACCGGGCGCCGAGGTCCACCCCGCTCGCGGTGATCAGCGCTGTCAGGAGCAGGCCCGCTGCCGCCGCGACGGCCCAGATCCCGAGGTCGACGGCCTGTGCGCGGGTGGCGGGCCCCCACGTGCCGCGGCGCGGCACCGGGAGAGCGCCTGGAGGCCTGATCGGGCCCGGGCGTGTGCGGGGACGTGACAGCACGGAGTGCTGACCGGTGGCCGGACCGGTGGCCGGACCGGCGGCTGGACCAGTGGCCGGGCCGCCGCCGTGCCCGCGGGTCCCCCGAAGACGCATCCGCTTCATCGTCACGTTCCGTGTTCGGGCGCGCTCGCCGGGTCCCGCGGGTGCTGCGGGGGCCGGCGTCGTCGAGGGGGATGCCGTCCGCGTCGGCCGGCCGTTGACCATGCATGCACCGTAACCAGTCTTTGCGGGCTGTGGATCCACGTGGGTGGGCCGATGTGGATGTACCGTCGGTAACGATGTTCGGCAGGGCGTGCGGGAGTCCGCGCGGCGTCCCGCGCCGGTGTCCCGGGGGCGCCCTGTCCCGGCGCCGGATCCGTGTGCTGGGCGTGGATTTGCAGGTCAGGGGCTATGAGCCCGGGTGAGGGCGCGGCCGGAGCCCTGGTGACGGACGCGTGCGAGGTTGTCCCCGCGACGGCTGAACCGCGTGTGATGGATCACATGGGCTTCGAGTGGCGCTGACACCGAAGCTGGGTGAAGATCGGTTCGCAGATCATCGAACACGGAGGGGGCCACATTGGCCGAGCTTAGGAAAGGAACCCGGATCACCGGGGCGGAGCGGGACAAGCTCGCTGCCGAACTTCGGAAGAAGTACGAGTCTGGACAGAGCATTCGTCTGCTGGCCGAGTCGTCGGGTCGTTCGTACGGGTTTGTCCATCGGATCCTGTCCGAATCGGGAACGACGCTGCGCGGGCGCGGTGGTGCGACACGAGGCACCAAGAAGAAAAGCTCCTGACCATGAGTGTGCCGGCCGCCGCTGCGTCCGCCGCGGCGGCGGTCGGGCTGGTCGTGAACGTGGCTGGCCCCTGTATCTCGCTCACACTGCGTGATGGCTGGACGGTTGGTGGCGCCGCGCGTGGTTCGGGTGCCAGGTCCGGTTCGCCGGACCTGGCCGCGGCCATGGAGGACTGCCTGCGCGGCCTGCCCGGGGACGTCCGCATCGTCCTGCTCCACGACCTGCACCATCTGCATGAGCACCACCATGACTCCAGCGAGCATGACTGCAGCGATCTCGGGCAGTGGCCACGGGTGGCCCGGCGGCTGTCCGAACGGGCGGACCTGCTCAGCGTCGCCCTGCTCACCGGGCGGACGTCCGGCCTCGGGCTCGCTCTCGCTCTCGCCTGCGACCTGCGGGTGATGGCCGACGACGCCGCACTCTGCCTCACCGACACCAGGGCGGGTCGCGTCCCGGCACTGGGCACCGCGAGTGCCCTCGTCGGAGCCGTCGGTTATGCCAACGCGCTCTGGCTGTGCCTCACCGGCGAGCCGGTGACCGCGGTCGAGGCCGCCCGCCTTGGCCTCGCCGCCCGCGTCGTCCCGGCGCGTGAGCTCGACGCCGAGGCCGATCGGCTGGTGACCCACCTGCTCGCCGGCCCGCGGGACGCCGCGACGGAGACGAAGGCACTGCTGGCCGGGGTGGCCGCCAGGAACGGACCCGCAGCCGTGCGACAGCACGAGGCGGAGACGGACGCCCTCACCCGTCTGCTCGGCACACCCGCACGGAATGCTGGGTAGCAACCCGGCGCTTACACCGTTACATGAGAACAGCCGCGGGCCAGAACTGGTCCACCATGCGGTCCTTCCAACGGGACCGCTCCGTCACCCAGGCCCGCCTGCGGCCCGGCACGGTGCGGCGGATCGTCGGCTTCGCCCGGCCGTACCGCCGGCTGCTGGCCGGCTTCGGCGCCCTCATCGTGCTCAGCGCGGCAACCGGCGCCGTCACCCCCCTGCTGCTCAAGGCGATCATCGACGACGGTGTCGTCCCCGGCCGTACCGGCGTCGTGCAGGTACTCGCGGGGGTCGTGGCCGGTCTGGCCGTCGTCGAGGCGCTCCTCGGCCTGGCCCAGCGCTGGTTCAGCGCCCGCGTCGGCGAGGGCCTCATCTACGAGATGCGCTCGCAGGTCTTCGACCACGTCCAGCGCCAGCCGCTCGCCTTCTTCGCCCGGACCCAGACCGGCGCGTTGATCACCAGGCTCAACAACGACGTCCTCGGCGCGCAGTCGGCGTTCACCAACACGCTGTCGGCGGTGTTGTCGAACATCCTCTCGGTCGGGTTCGTGCTGGCGGCGATGCTCAGCCTGTCCTGGGAGATCACCGTGGTCGCGCTGGTGCTGCTGCCGGTCTTCGTGGTGCCCGCGCGACTGCTCGCGCCGCGGCTCGCCGCGCTCACCCGGGAGAGCTACGGGCTGAACGCCGAGATGAACACACTGATGACGGAGCGGTTCAACGTCGCCGGGGCTCTGCTCACCAAGCTCCACGGCGAGCCGGACCGTGAGGCGGCGGCCTTCCGTGGCCGGGCCGGGCGGGTGCGTGACATCGGGATCACGCAGGCCATGTTCGGACGGATCTTCTTCGTCTCCCTGACGCTGGTCGCCTCGCTGGCGACGGCGATCGTCTACGGCTTCGGTGGGACGTTCGCCGCGCAGGGAACCCTGCAGGTCGGGACGATCGTGGCGCTCACCGCCTACCTGACCCGCCTGTACGGCCCGCTGACCCAGCTTTCGAACGTGCACGTCGACGTGATGACGGCGCTGGTCTCCTTCGAGCGGGTCTTCGAGGTGCTGGACCTGCGGCCGGCGATCGAGGACGCGGCGGACGCGGTCGACCTGCCGGCCGGGCCGCTGGCCGTCGAGTTCGACCACGTCGGGTTCCGCTACCCGGCCGCGGCCGAGGTGTCGCTGGCCTCGCTGGAGTCGACGGCGGTGCTGGAGACCCGGGCCAGCGAGCCGGTGCTGCACGACATCACGTTCCGGGTCGGCCCCGGCGAACTGGTCGCGCTCGTCGGCCCGTCCGGCGCGGGAAAGACCACGATCAGCCACCTCGTCGGGCGGATCTACGACGCGACCGACGGCACCGTCCGGGTCGGCGGGGTGGACGTCCGCCAGGCCCGCGGGCGCTCACTGCGGGCCGGGGTCGGCATCGTCACGCAGGACGCCCATCTTTTCCACGACACGATCCGGGCCAACCTGCTGTTCGCCCGGTCGGACGCCACGGAGGAGGACATGTGGGCGGCCCTGGACGCGGCGCAGATCGGCGCGTCGGTGCGGGGCCTGCCGGGCGGCCTGGACACGGTCGTCGGTGACCGCGGCTACCGGCTGTCCGGCGGTGAGAAGCAGCGGCTGGCCCTCGCCCGGCTCCTGCTCGCCGCGCCGGCGGTCGTCGTCCTGGACGAGGCCACCGCCCACCTGGACAGCGAGTCGGAGGCGGCAGTACAGCGCGCGCTGACCGCGGCGCTCGCTGGGCGCACGTCGCTGGTGATCGCGCACCGGCTCTCCACGATCCGCTCGGCCAACCGGATCCTGGTGGTCGACGGCGGGCGGATCGTCGAGGCAGGCACACACGAGGAGCTCATCGCAGGCGACGGGCTCTACGCCGAGCTCCACCGCACGCAGTTCGCCCCCGAGGCCGACGCCGTCCCGGCCGCGGGCGAGCCTGCCACCGGCACGGACGAGGGTGCCGCACACGGCGACGCCGGCGCTCCCGAAGAGGACTGGAGCGCCGGCGTCACCCTGGCGACTGTTCAGGCAGCCTCCGGGACGGCGGCCACACCGGTGGCGACGCCCCCCGGTCCGGCCAGTACGGATGTCCCCCCGGCGAGCCCGGGGCCGGGCACGTCGCCCGCCGGATCCGGACCGTCGTGGGGGACGGCGATGTCGATGTCACCGGACGCGCGCCGGTGAATTGCGGGATTGTTGGTCATGGCCGGGCTCCAGGTTGGTTCAGGGCGGTTCCACACCGCTGTCTGGATGTCCGGGATCGTTCGGCGCCGTTGCCAGCTTTCCCGTACCTGTCTGTTCGGCCCCACTTGCGGGCCGACCCTGCGAAGGTACGCCCGGGAGGCTGTTGCGCGCAGCATGTATCGGGACGCCCGGGTCGGAAACGGTCACAGACCCTGCTCGGGCCAAGCGGTGCAGAACCGGCGGGGCGGGGGTGTCACCAGGGGCCGCGGCCAATCCCGTGCGTTCGTTACCTAGGCTTTGACCGTGCCACGAAGAGCCAAGATAGTTTGCACCCTCGGTCCGGCCACCAACTCGCCTGAGATGGTCCGGGCCCTCGTCGACGCCGGAATGGACATCGCCCGGCTCAACTTCTCGCACGGAACGCACGAGCAGCACGCCGCCACCTACGCCCTGGTCCGGGAGGCGGCCGAGGCCGCCGGACGCAGCGTCGGCGCGCTGGCCGACCTGCAGGGCCCGAAGATCCGTCTCGGCAAGTTCGCCGACGGCGGAGTCACGCTGCTGCCCGGCCAGCACTTCACCGTCACGATCCGCGACGTCCTGGGTGATCAGGAGCAGGTCGGCACCACCTACACGGGCCTGCCCCGGGATGTCGCGGCCGGCGACACGATCCTCGTCGACGACGGCCGGCTCAACCTGCGCATCGAGGGCGTCGAGGACACCGACGTCCGCACCACCGTCGTGATCGGCGGCAAGGTCAGCGACAACAAGGGCATGAACATCCCGAGCGCGGCCCTGACCGTGCCGGCGCTGTCCGAGAAGGACGCCGCGGACCTGCGCTTCGCCCTGGAGCTGGGCGTCGACATGATCGCGTTGTCGTTCGTCCGGTCCGCTGAGGACTACCAGGCGGTCCGCTCGATCATGGATGACGTCGGCGTCAGGGTCCCGGTCCTGGCGAAGATCGAGAAGCCGCAGGCGGTGGACGAGCTCGACGGCATCATCGAGGCCTTCGACGGCCTCATGATCGCTCGTGGTGACCTCGGTGTCGAGCTCCCGCTCGAGGACGTCCCCCTGGTCCAGAAGCGGGCCGTCAGCCAGGCCCGCGAGCGGGCGAAGCCGGTCATCGTCGCCACCCAGGTCCTCGAGTCGATGGTCAGCGCGCCGCGCCCGACGCGTGCGGAGGCGAGCGACTGCGCCAACGCCGTGCTGGACGGCGCCGATGCCATCATGCTGTCGGCCGAGACCAGCGTGGGCACCTATCCCATCGAGGCGACCGCCACGATGGGCCGGATCATCGAGACCGCCGAGGCGGACCTCGGCCGGATCCCGCCGCTGCGCACCCCACCGCGGACGCTGGGCGGAGCGATCGCCCAGGCCGCGGTGAGCGTCGGGGAGGCGGTGGGCGCGCGGTACCTCGTCGCGCACACCCTGAGCGGGGACACCGCCCGCCGCCTCATCCGCTACCGCAGCTCCGTGCCCGTCCTCGCGTTCACGCCGCTGCCCGCGGTGCGCAACCAGATGTCGTTGTTCTGGGGCGTCGAGACCATCCTGGTGCCGTTCGCGGAGAGCACCGACGAGATGGTCCGGCAGGTCGACACGGCGCTGCGCAAGAACGGCTACTGCCAGCCGGGTGAGCTGGTGGTCGTCGTCGCCGGGACGCCGCCCGGCGTCGCGGGCATGACCAACGCGATGCGGGTGCACCGCATCGGTGAGGCGGTCTGACCGCTGAGCCAGGCCGGCCCCCGCGCCCCGATGGTGGTGGGGCCGGCCGTGGCGGTGCCGACAACGCTCGCGGTTCGCCCCCGCCGGTGCCAGTCGCGAGAGCTGTGCCCGGCGCATCGTCGAACTGCAGCTTCCGCGGCGGGCACGACGACAACTGTTCAGCGGCACCGGCACCGGCCGCGGGCCGGCGCTGCCGGGTGGAGTGGCCTGGGCGCGTGCGACGGCCGGCCCGCCAGTCCGCCGGTCAGCCCGCCGACCCGAGGTCGATCACGCGCCGTGGGTCGTCCGGATGGTTGATCTCGTCGAAGAGGGTCCACCGGTGGACCCGGATCTCGTAGAGCCGGTGCGCGTCGGCGTCCTCGCGCCACCGCTCGACATTGGCCAGCGGGGCGCCCGCCGGCCACCGCCGGTGGTAGATCGGGAGCAGGTCGTCGGCGGCGTCCTCGGGTACCTGCCGTGCCGTCCCCGCGAAGCTCACCCCCTGGACCTCCTGGCCGAGCCCGTCGAGCTCGATGGTCAGGACGGCGCCGCCCACCCGCCGGTCGGCCCGGATGTTCTGACAGTGCACCCGGTCGGGGCGCGAGATGAACAGGAGCCGATCGGGGTCGAACGAGCTCGCGTACCAGAGGTTGCAGACCACCGGTTCGCCGTCCGCCGCCAGTGTCGCGATCTGCATCACCTTTCCGTCCCGGACGTAGTCCCGGGTCAGGGTCAGATCGGCGGAGACTGCGTTGGATGTGGACGTTGACACGGGAATCCTCCCAATCGTCGGGTGTGCCCCGCAACGTGAACAGCACTCTCACCGGCTGGGGCCGAAGTCCCGCCGGCGGGCGGCCGACTGGCTGACCGTCGTTCAGGAATTTCTTCCGATCTTCGCTGTTTGATCGCGAACTGAAATCAGTAAACGCTTTTATGGGGGACGTGTCCTCCGTCACATTCGCCGTCGGCTGTGCGCGTTATCTCCTCGTTGCTCGCCGCGGCCGGGGTTGGGGTCGGGGTTCGCGGATCGAAGCGGAAATCGGACCGGGAACTGCGAAAACGCCGGAATCGGCTGCGTCGGCAGCATGTCTGTCACCAATGGGAAACACGCTGTGCGGGTATGGTAATCGCCGTCCTGGTGTTGACGCCCTGTGTAGTTGGTCCCGCACAACGGGCCGGATGACTGCTGGAGCACGGCGTGCGCCCGGCTCCGTTGATGGCACAGAGGTGGGTGCGGGTGCGGTGGTGGGTTGTCGCCGCTGACCTCATCCGCTACCGTCGGCGCGCCTGGCCGTCCCGGTGATGTTGGTGAGCCTCGTGGGCCCGGTCCTCGCCGGGGGCTGCTGATCCGCGATCCGCGCCGAGCCCGGCGGGCGCGGTGTGCGCGCTGCCGGGTGATGGGTTGGGCGTCCGCGTACTTAGGGGACGTTTTGTCCGGCCCGCGTGCTGGCGGCGGGCACAGGACGGATACCGTCGCCCGGTTCGCCGGTGAGCCGTCAGGACCGCCGGAGGGAAGCACCGCGCGTCAGGAGTGAGTGCATTGGCCGACCAGGGCGACCCGGCGGAAGGCGCAACGCCCGACACCGGCACCGGGAAGGGCGAAACCGCCGGCTCTGGTCGTGCCCGCCCCACCGACCCCGCCCCGCCGGCGAGTGCGCGGAGGGAGACGCCCTCCACCACCGCCGCGGATGCCGCCAGGACTGCGGCGGATGCCGCCAGGAAGGAGCGCGGCGGGTCTGCCGCCGGCGGCCGTGCCGCCGGCCCCGCACCCACCTCGGCCGCCACCGCCGCGCCCGGATCCGGCTCCAGCCCCGCGGCCCCGGCCCGGCCGGTGGCGCGGACACGGCCCGGAGTGCTGCCACCGCCGGGCGGGGGGGCGGCAGGAACATCGTCGCCCGGGCCCACCAGCCGGCCCGCCACGCGGGCTGCCCCCGCCACGCCCCCGAGCGCCGCACCGTCCTCCACCCCACGATCGACGGCCGCGCCGTCCGCCGGTGGTGCCGGGTGTCGATGACGCCGGGCGGGATGACCCGACAGGTGACGCCTTACCGGACGGTGGCGGCGGCGCGGCGGACCGGCGCCCTCCGGCGCGCCGGGTGCCCCAGGAGTGCGAG